>JAFWIM010000087.1 GCA_017514845.1 Lachnospiraceae bacterium | reverse complement strand
TTGCAGAAAATGCAAATACCTCCCGCGCCGTCGACACCGCATCCGTCCCCGTTCCGCAGTGCGGGCAGACCGCCGGTTTCAAATAAAAACCTGTGTAGCCCTGCTGAAATTCACTGGCATTTTTTCTGATAAAATTCATACGCTTTCCTTTCTTTTCCAAGTCTGGTATGCGGTGCGGCAGCACCTATGGACGTGGTGCCCTGCTGCGCTTCATAGACAAAAGAACGTCGTGCATACGGTGTGGCAGCACCTATGGACGAGGTACCCTGCTGGCCTTCATAGACAAAAGAACGACGTGCATACGGTGCGGCAGCACCTATGGACAAGGTACCCTGCTGCGCTTCACAGATAAAAGAACGTCGTCCTTGACAGAGGGGAGACCTTGCGGACTTTATTCTGCATCAGCGTCTGAGGCGTCACTTTCCGCGTTCGCATTTGCCTGCATCTCCTCAACGGTGGCAATTCTGAAGTTGACATATTTTCTTATCAAATCCGGAGCAAGTCCGTGGACCTGTGCCGCCTCCACAATCGTCTCCATCTGAGCGCTGGGACAGTTTATGCAGCCCATGCCGCACTCCATGAGGGCGCGGGCAGCAATTGGATATCTGCTGATTGCTTCACCGATGGTCATATCGTCTGTTACATATTCAATAGTTGCCAATTTTATACCTCCTGTGCTTAATCCAATGAGTTTTGGATTGTATCTTAATTTCGTATTTCCATAGCTGCAGTCATGCAGCGAGACTTGAATTCGGATTACAACACCGCTCTTATAGTACATGGAAATTGTGATGTCCCTGTGACTTGGAGCAGTTTTTTGTGCTACGAACCCGGTATGGTGCGTGACGATCCTTTAGTGAAACGAACCGTCCTGAGCTCGTGACTCCGTCACAATGAAGTCCATAGCGACATCGTTCTCGCCCACACACACCGCATCTAACTTCTGAGCCTCGAAAGCCAAAAGGATTTTTGTTGCGCGCGGACACCTCGGAAGATAGCGATCGTAATAGCCGCCGCCATGGCCCAGCCTGTTTCCCTTCCCGTCGAAGCCGACGCATGGCACGAGCACGACGTCAATCTCTTCCGGTCGGATGATCCGTGACCTTTTTGGGTCGGGGCTTAGGATATCGAACTTGCCTTTTACAAATGCGTCAGGCGTGTCAGGCAGCGCCGCCTCCATGTGCCCATGCGGGTAAGTGATCGGCCAGCTGACCCGCTTCCCGCGAGAGGCTGCCCACTCATGAAATCCGCTGAGGTCCACTTCATCCCAGGTTGCCATGTAGGAAAAGATAGTCTCTGCGCGGATCACCGCTTCGAGGGTCATGAGAGTTTGGCAGATTGCGTGTGAATATGCCGCCCTCTCAGCATCAGAAAGATTCCGCCTCGCTGTAAGGCACTGGCTTCGTTGTTGATTCTTAATATTTCTTAATGTTTCCATATGATTCCGCTGTTAGAGACGTGTCTAAAAACATATGGGGCTTTACAATTGGGGCTTTACAATTAGTGCAGGGTACATCAATACATGCAACTTCGCAATCAGAGTTGGGCTCCAACAATTCATGAAACTATCTCTGTTATTCAGGGTTTCTTTTGGTAAGAAACGAACCGTCCTGAGCGTGTGAAAATCCTATAGTGAAACGAACCGTCCTTAATGCGTGAAAATCCTTTAGTGAAGCGAATCGCCCCAAATCCGTGACAATCAAAGCTCCTTAAGGTCCGGTGTCATGATCGTCGTAATATCATTCTCGCTCGGGTTCTTCATCTCAGCGACGCGTGTAGCCTGGTTCGTGATGATGCTCTCGAAAAGGTTGCGAACGTCACGGGCATTTGCAAAATTCTCGCCTTTGTGGGCTTCGCGCTCGCGGATCATCTTTTCGATAGCAAGCTTCGCCTCATAGCTGTAAGTGTAATTGTACTTGCGCATGTTGAGCTCAAATATGGAAATCAGCTCGTCCGCAGTATAGTCCGGGAACTCGATGTACTTGTTGAAACGGGACTTGAGACCCGGATTGCTCTCAACAAATTTCTTCATCAGCTCGGTGTAGCCAGCAACGATGACGACAAGGTCCTTGCGGTTGTCCTCCATTGCCTTGAGAATCGTGTCGATGGCCTCCTGACCATAGTCAGCCCCCTCTTTGTTCAGGGTGTAGGCCTCATCGATGAACAGGATTCCTCCCATAGCCTCCTGGATCTTGTCCTGTGTCTTGATAGCTGTCTGGCCGACGAAACCGGCGACGAGTCCGGAGCGGTCGACCTCTACAAGCTGACCATTTGAGAGAACGCCGATCTCCTTGTAAAGTTTGGCGAGAATTCGGGCGACGGTGGTCTTGCCGGTGCCCGGGTTGCCGGAGAACACAAGGTGCAGAGACACGGGAACTGTCTTCATTCCGCGCTCCTCACGAAGTTTCTGGGTCTTGACCAGGTTCACGAGCTCCTTGACATCCTTTTTGACCGCATCGAGACCGACAAGCTCATTTAGGTCGTCCATGCCGGTCTTCTCGGGTTTTGCCTGTTTGGGCTTTTTCTGGGGACCGGTCGCCTTGGCGAATTTGTCTTCATCCGCTTTGGCAGCGGCTCCGGAGGTTGCGGCGCCGGTGTCATTTGCAGCTCCCTGCTTTCCGGCAGCTCCGCTCTGAGACGCAGGCTTTCCCTGCGCGGGAGCAGCGCCGTTCTGAGGCTTTTTTGTCATCGTGGTTTTTGAGGATTTTCCTTCAGTACTGCTTGTTTTAATAGTACTGTTCATCAGATCCTGGTTGCCCCCGAAGAAGTCTTTGAGCATCTCTTTTCTTATATTGTCTATTGAGCGATTTATGTCATTTATATCACTGGACATGTCATTTCTCCTCGAAGATTTTATGCAGATTTGATGTTATTATATGCTGATTTTTCGTGCG
>JAFWIM010000086.1 GCA_017514845.1 Lachnospiraceae bacterium | reverse complement strand
TAGATCATCCTGCCTCTCCCCCTCTCCCTGCTGCAAATGCAGCCAGACTGACAAAGGCCGCAGTCACCATCAGCGTGATGGTGGAAATATGAAGCGCAAAGACATTGATGATCATCATAACCGCAAATGACGCGATAACGATCGCTGCCTGAAAAGGTTTTTTCTTCATCTTTTTGAGCATCGTGAGCCCCGCGTCCAGAATCAGAATGCCGACCGCCAGCTTGATGCCCATAAAGGCGCTGTGGATCCATCCGATTTCCAGAAAATGGTCCAGGAATTGTGAGACGGCAAAGATGATCAGAAACGATGGCAGGACCATGCCGACAGTCGCCGCGACAGCGCCCACAAATCCGCCCTGACGATAGCCGACAAACGTAGCGCAATTGATAGCGATCGGTCCGGGCGTGGACTCCGCTATCACAGCCACATTCATCATATCGTCATGTGTAATCCACTTTTTCTTTTCCACGCAGGCATCCTCGATCAGCGTGATCATGGCATAGCCTCCGCCAAAGGTAAAGCATCCGATCTTCGCAAATGTCAAAAAAAGATCCGCCAGTATATTCATCTCCAGCCCTTTACTTCCACACTCTCCCCGGAATGCACATATTGCAGCTGATCTCCCAGCACGTTTTTCATGGTCTCATAAGCCGTTTCCCCGGTACAATGACAGGTGACGAACTTCGTGGAATACCGCATGAGCTCCGTTCCCATACTTACAATCTGCCGAAGCTCGTCATCTGTATATCCTGTCTTCTTCATCAGATGGAACCCGCTGATGACCATGTCCGGCTCCGCACCGTATTTCTCTTTAAACGCATCCAAGATACTGAGGATACCGTTATGCGCACAGCCCGATATCAGGATCTTCTTATCCCCTTCACTGATCACAAGATACTGTTCATGTACAAAATCGTCTCTTCTCAGCTCTCCGTTTTCTTTTATCAGGAGTCTTTTATTGGTGAACGGCAGATCGTGTGACCTCCTCTTTATAGTAAACAGGTCAAGCTCATCATCGATTCTATGATCTCCCTCAATCTTCACCGCTTGAGGCAGCCCTGCTATCGCCTTATCTATGCCGATGTACCTGTAGCGTTCGCTCTCCGCGCGTTCGCCGTCATCAGCATAATAATCCGCATCGGCGGTCTCCTGCATGTAAATTGCAGCACCCGGATTTATCTTCACAAACGGCATGATCCCGCCGGAATGATCATAATGCCCATGGCTTAGCACCACAGTGTCGACCTTTGTCAGATCAATTTCCAGCTCCTTCGCATTGTGAAGCGCAGCCTCCGAGGGGCCGAGATCCACCAGAAGCTTATGTTTGGAAGTCTCCACATAAAAGGATAGACCATGAGCATACGCACATCTATCATGCCCTTTCGTATTTTCAATCAGATTAACAACTCTCATACGATTCTGATCTCTGCTGTTCCCTTCTTATTGTTATCCGCTGCGGTCACTGTAACGACACCTTCATTCCCGGCGCGTACAATCGCCAGCGCTCGTCCGTAATATGTCGTAAAACTGCCAGCATGATACTCTTCCTCAGTGCATGGGTTGGCTGAGCCGAAGGCAAGCAATTCACCGCCCTCCACAGCGACTTTGAGTTTTCGGTCTGTATTCGATTCTACGATACCGTTAGCGCCCTCCAGTGTCACGGGAACATAGACGATTTCACCGGGCTTTGCTGTCTCTTTCTCGGGACGTACCATGATCTGCAGCGGGGCATGTGCACTCTTAAGTTCACTGTGGCCTGTCTTCCTGCCTTCGGCGTCGTAAGATACAGCGGTCACCGTTCCCGGCTGATATTTGACCCTGAATACAGCTTTGCATTCCTTAATGCGCTTCTTTCCGACGGATATGCCATTGATGAAAAGCTCTACCTTCTTTTGATTAGAGTAGACCTCCACCACCGCCTTGTTTCCTCTGCATTTCGACCAGCTCCAGGATGGTATGGCATTGGTGCCGCGCCACACAGATTTTGAAGGACGCACGCCGGGATGATTCACCGGTCGGACCGCGATAACGGGATTCTCTGTGAGCCCCCAGACGGTGGATGCATATTTGCAGCTGCCGTCCGGATTTCCCAGGATATCGATCACGCCTGTTCCTGCCAGCACCCAGGGATACGGCCGGTTGAAAGGCATACCCCCGGTGTAACTCCAGGCGCCGAGGCCGGCTTCACCCAGATAGTCCCATGAAGTCCACATGAAATCACCTACCACGTAGGGGTACTTCGTCACCATCTCCCAGTTTTTGCAAATGTCCTGCGGAAATGTCTCGGAACCAAAAATCACGCGTTCCGGGTGGGCTTTTTCTTCCAGCGGATATCTGCCGGAGGCGTAGTTATAGCCTGCAATGTCGAGGCTGTCCAAAAACGGAGACGTAAGCGCATCCACCTGCTTCGAGTTGCCGCTCTTGTTCATGCCGGAACCCATGAAGCTGGCAACGATATTGAACATGAGGGATGCGTTCTGCCCCGGTTTTTCCTCATTGCTTTTCGTATCTCCGGTCTTCTGCTCTCCGTCCTGATAGATGCCCTTTCCTTTAGCATAGCGGCTCATGATCATGAGGTTAGCTCCGCACGTGACAGGACGTGTGGCATCCAGTTCATGGCACAGATCAATCATCTTCCTGGCGTAATCCAGGCCTTTATCCTCCGCCGGTTCTCCCACTTCGTTCCCGATGGAATAGAGAATTACCGAGGGATGATTGAAGTCCCGGTTCACCATAGCCGCTGTATCCGCTTCCCAGTTCTTCTCAAAATCCATGCCGTAATCGTATGGATTCTTTCGGTTATACCACATGTCAAAAGTCTCATCCATGACGTACATGCCCAGTCTGTCGCAGGCCTCGATCAAGGCTCTGGATGCAGGATTATGGGCGGAACGAATAGCATTAAAACCGTTCTCTTTGAGTATCCTCACCCGGCGGTATTCACTCTCATCATATGTGGCAGCTCCAAGAATGCCGCTGTCGTGGTGAACGCAGCCGCCGCGAAGCAGGGTCTCTTTACCGTTGATAAACAGACCCTTTTGGGACCAGGAGATTTCCCTGATTCCGAAGGGGATCTCAACGGTATCCTCTCCTGCACTGATTTTCGCAGTGTAGAGATATGGCTCTTCGGCGCACCAAAGCTTTGCGTTCGGAATAGTCAGTCTTATCTCTGTGCCCTCGCCGCTGACCCCATCCACCTCAGCCATCACGGAAATGGGGCTCTGGATCCTGATAACGGCGGGGTCGATACACACAGTGCTGATCTTTACGCTTTCGGGCAGGATCCGGTCACACACATACAGCCAGACCGGGCGGTAAATACCTGCGCCGGAGTACCAGCGCGAATTCGGGAGCTGCGAATTATCAGCCACGACCGTCAAAACGTTCTCCTCCCCGTATTCAAGTCCCTTCAGTTCTACAAAAAAGTTGGTATAACCGTAGGCATGGAAGCACAGTTCCCGACCGTTCAGGGATACAGTGGCGTTCTTGTACACGCCCTCAAACTCGACAAGCACAGTCTTTCCCGCCCACTCAGGTGAGGCTTCAAACGTCTTTTCATATGTATATTTCCCTCCGGGAAAGTAGCCGTGACCTCCGCTCGAAGTCGTCTTGCTGCGCTTCTCTTTAATTTGCGCATCATGCGGCAGGGTCACTGCTTCACTGTTACAGGTCCAGGCATCGTTGAACGCAATCTTTTTCATTATTATTCCTCCTTTGTGTAAAAGGGCTGTTACGTTTTTTCTTATATATAATATAACCATTAACAGACATCAGGTTCAATGATGACATCTATCGTTTTCTTCCCCGGACTATCATTGTCACTGAGACAGTTGTATCCCACTGTTTGATTCCCCTGCGATACAAACTGATCCGCTCATCATATTTAGCGTTAACAGCCGCAATGGCCTTCTCTGCATCGGCTGAATGCGCGGACTGAATAGCCTCCAGATCATTCTGACGCATCGCTTCAATCATTGTTTCCGCCATCTGCGCGGAATATTTAGGGTCATCCGGTGTAAGATCTGTTATGACATATCCGGTCGTCACATCAAAAAAACCGTTTTTCTCCATGGAAGCGGGAAGCTCCGCTTCCGATAACCGGTATTTGCCGACACCATACTTTTCAAACGTATCGTCAGATGAGGAAATCCTTTCCCAGAAATTAATTTCTTCTGTCGTTGTTTCCAGACAGGGTGCGATGCAGCCGAGCCCTTTTCTTGCAGACAGGCAAAGGCATATGCCCCCCGGCTTCAGTACACGGAGCTGTTCTCTCCAAAATACGGTTGGTTCGATATGTTCCTGAACCGTATTAGAAATTGTGACATCAAAAGATTGGTCTTCGAACGGAAGGTCTGTGGCATCTCCCTCCCTGAAATCAACTCCGGGAATGTTTGCTTTTGCAAATGAGATAAATCGGCTGTCCCGATCTATCGCCGTAATCTCTGCGTTCGGAAACCATCTGCGCAATGATTCGGCAAGTGCTCCGGGCCCGCAGCCAATCTCCAGCACTTGCAGATCTGCATTTTCATCCAATAAAAAGAGCCGCCTGTACTGCTCAAAAAACTGATCATCAAATCGAAGTTTTCTGCTGAGATATAATGTCATGACCCCTTGGACATGATCTGACCAGAATTCGTTCATACATATCTCCTCCGGTTCAGTCCCCGATTACTTATGAACGGAAGAAAATCAGGATAAAAAACAAATGTTATGCTATAATTACAATTACATTGTATAACTTTCCAAGGGGGCAGGCAAATGCGAAGAAAGGAAGATCGCACAAACAGGATCCTGGAGCTTCTTGTCAAAGAAAAGAAACTGGAAGTCACGGAGCTTTCGGCCTCAGGAATCGAAGTAATAACACCGGAGAGGGAGCTGGATTAAAAAAGAGCGGCCACTCTGCTTGGTGGCCGCCTGTTCATCCTGTTGCTGGTCTATGTCTGCCTGAGGCTCATTCCGGGGGATACAGCCCTATCGTATACGTATTAAGATCATCATTATTCCAACGATAAAAACCCCCGTGATAGCCGATTGAAGATAAGATGTCATATAGTTCGGAAGGATCGTCACTGATCCAGTTCTTTGCCTGCTCATAAGCATCTTTGTTGGAAAAACGTATTCTCAGGCAATTGCTTCCCGCTTCAAACTGGCTCAAGAATATCTGAACTATACTATCTTTATCATATGCATCCAGAAGATATCCTTCATGTGCGTAATAGTTATAGGGAATTTCTTCATCTACGTAAGTGATATAGGGATCGCCGGAGAAAATATCATGCCCTTCAATCGCAGTTATCTCTTCACGCTTAATGAATAAGTAATCATACATAATATAGGGATCGCCATTTGCATCGCTTATGTCATAATCATCCCATGTAACATCGATATATTGGTCATAAGACATTACCGAGCAATGATTCCATGCATGTGTTTCAGAGACAGATATCGGTGTATATATACCGAGTTTAGTCAGGACATGTCGCAAAGCAGATGCATATCCGCTACATACAGCCTGATGATTTACCAACGCACCATAAAGGTCATGGGTATGTGGTAGTTCCAGAGAATGATCATATTGAATCAGCCTGCAAAGGCTGTCATGTACACTCTTGATAATGACCCAATCATCTTGACTATCAGGCACTTCCGAAAGAATACGATCGGTCTCAGCATCAATTTCCTTCTTCATCTGAGCAATTTCATCAATTGAATCTTCGTAATAAGAAAACTCACATAAATAGTATACTTCCTTCTCAGTGTCTCCTTTTAATTTCCCGAATTGTGTAGCAATTGAAATGCCGTCCACCCAGAATGCCCCATACTCCAGCGACTCCAGATAATCCCATGATGGAGGCATATGGTTTGTAATACAAATCTTTTCAGTTTTGTTGTTAAGCGCTTCTATCAACCGGCTGTCAAATTCTTTGTAAGTATAACTGCTGTCATCGTCTGAAACGGGATCAGCTCTTTTGATAAAAGTGTATTCTTCAGGAATTTCCAGATATTCTGATGAGGAATCGACAGCCGCACTGTTGTTACTCTGGCAGCTGCATAATAGTATGGATACAAATACTGACAATAAACAGAGCCACAGGCACTTTCTGTTAATAATACGATTCTGCATAAAACATAACTCCTTGCCATGAAATAAGTGACATGACCTGATCAGAAAGATATTCTCGTCTCGATACAGGTATTCAATTTGATAGAACTCATCAGGCACCAGACAATCTGTGTAAATAACGAGGACATCCAGCTGCAGACGGGTTGTGCGCAATCTCTCCCCCAATGACCCTATCCTTCTCGGGGAGGACAACTACCTTTCTGTGGTTTTTTTTGAAGAACATACCCGCCATCATCATCCACAGTTATAAATACAGCAAAATAGGGGTATCTTCTGATTGCCGTATTTACAGCTGTATCCAGAATGTCCCTGTCCACCGTCTCTTTCATCTGCACTCTGATTCTGACTGCTCTGGAAAAGAGATTCTCTGCCTGATATAACTTAAAAGTATCCCAACTATATTTCATTGCTGTATACCCCTTTCAATGAAGGACGAATTATCCATACAAATGCAGTCTGCTCACGGTTCCGTCCCGATGCGCTTTATCCCAGGAGTTTATTCTGCCGGTCGCAATGCCATTCTCAAAGAGCAGCTCTTCCGGAACAAGTCTGATATCTATCGCTTAATTATATCTTACTCTACTTTTTTGTGTCCATAAGAATCCTTATCCGGAATCACTGGGAATCCGGGAATTGTTACCATTCACGGGAAGAGGTAGGTCTCAAATCAAGTTTTGATAGCTTATAAAAAGCGCATACCAAGCAGCCTCATCGTAAGAGTGAGGCAATCGCTATATTCCGCTATCACTGACTTTGATATTTCTCTCTTTCGTCCC
>JAFWIM010000085.1 GCA_017514845.1 Lachnospiraceae bacterium | reverse complement strand
TTCGGAGGAGCAGAAGAAAGCGATGGCAGAGAAGAGCGGCGTGGATTTTGGAAAAATCATGAAAGGTCTTGTGACCAATCCCCTCATTCAGGGACTTCTGACAGGTATGGTCGTTCTTCTCATTCGTGAAGTGATACCGCGCGGTGCTGACGGAGAGCTTGTATTCTCTATGCGTAATGACCTCCCATGGCTCTATTCTTCGCTTCAGTCACTGTCAAGGATGGCAACGCCCCTCGCTCTCATTGTGCTCGGTGGTCAGCTGGAGATGAAGGAAATCAAGGGATATAAGAAAGAGCTGATCGCCGGTGTTATTATGCGCCTTGTCGGTGCTCCGGCAGTCGGCTTTAGTCTTCTCTATGTCGCTGTACGGCTTGGACTGCTGGTTGTCGGGCGTCCGGAAATTGCGGTCGTGGTTGCGGTATTCGGTTCACCGCTGGCTGTCTCGTCTATCGTTATGGCGAATGAGATGGGAGGGGATGGACATCTGGACGGTCAGATCGTTGTCTGGTCGAGTATTTTCGGAATGCTGTCACTGTTTGTCATAATATCCATTTTGAGGTCGCGCGGGCTTTTGTAGATTTCATCAAGCGTCTTTGTTGTACAGGAGCGTGAGAAAGAGGAGATAATAGGCATAGAGTGGAACTGAAAAATCGAACTATCAGACAAGCATTTTTTAAATCTATTCCTGTTCAGAGCTCAAAGCGGAGTACGGAGAGAGACTGCATATTGTCAACATGGATATTGGTTCGACCGAGTCGGTTGAACACGCAGCCGCGCAAGTGGAAGATGAAGTAGGGCATCTGGATCTGCTGATCAATAATGCTGTTCTGTCGGCTTTAGGCATGGATGAGGATTTCCTCCATGCCGATATGGATTCAATACTGGAAACGTTCAATGTCTCTGCGCTTGGGACCATGCGGGTCATGAAGGTATTTTACCCTCTGCTTAAAAAAGGCGAGGGAATGTCCCTAATAATCAATATCAGTTCTGAGGCGGGAAGTATTACGAAATGCTATCGCTCGAACTATCTGGATTATTCGATGGCAAAGGCTGCCGTCAACATGGGAACAATGACATTTTATAACGTCACGAAGGAGGATCCCGGAATTAATATCTTCTGCGTACATCCGGGATGGATCAGGACAGATGGAAGAGAGGATAATCCGGCACCTTTGTCTTCTTACGATGCTGCGGAGATTTTGCGGTTGCTATTTGAAAAGCGGCGGTACGATAAGCAGGGGCATCGGTTCATAACGTATGAAAATGAAGATTATCCATTTTAAAACGTTATTGAATTGCTGCCGAAGATATAAAAATGAGAAATGGGAACGGTTGTGGGCTGTCAGCCCACCAATGAAAAGTGAAGAAGCGATAAAATGCTCTCGGAGGGGAACTTCCGGGGGCTTTTTTTGTAATACAAATCTGGTAGAGCGGGGCATATTTGCACACAAAAAGAGGGCAGCACATTAATGAAAAGCGGCAAAAAATGAAGGAGGCGATATCTATGAAAAAAAAGATAATTATTTTGAAAATCCTCTTAATTCCTGCTTTACTTGTCGGATGCAGCGGACAAACTGGTTTCCGGATCACAGCCAATGAAAGCACAGTTATTCAGACTTTGGATAGTCAAGTTGCAACAGACAGCATTTTGCAGGAAGTAACGTCCAAGACAGATCTGGAAGATGCCGCACCTTATGATGAACTTTTTCTTGCTAATTTTTCGGAGGCAATTCAGACCAGATGGAAGTTGACAAATGACACTGAGGATGAGTCAGGGCTGACTTTTGAGGAAGAAGTTAAAATCCGTAAGCTTTTAGTTGATTCTGAATCAGAGATCCTTAATGATTGCAGGACTGAAAAATTTGAGGACACTCTTCTGCAGGAATATGCAATTTCATATTTAAATGGGTTAGAGAGACAGTCGCAATTAATTGAAGATGCTGTTAACGGAAATCTTACAGAAGAAAAATTCGGGGAAGAGTGGGATAAGAGTTTATTGAAAAGGGCAAAGCAGATATGCGCACTCTATGATAATTACGATTTGAAAGTAGATTCAAAGTATAATTTCCAGCTTAATTCACTGCATAATATAGTTTACATCGATGAATACGGTGATGATGCTTTCTGGAATATGCTGAATGATTTCACGGATGAAGATATCGAATCCACTTATGAAGGTGATGGCAAGGAATGCATCAAAATACGCTGCACAAATAAAACAAAGTATGAGTTTAAAGATCTGTATGTGTATTGTGATATCTTAGATACAAAAGGGACAGATGATTACTCAGATGATGAAGATGTCGAAGAGATTGAATATGTGATCGGTGACTGGAAACCCGGAGAAGAGACGATCATGACATTTAAGCGTACGACAGAATACGAAGAAAATAATTTCATTATTTTGTATGTGTAGAATACAGTAATCAATAGGGTGCTTATTCGCTCGCGATTTGGAACCATAACTACGATAAAGGAGAAAAGAAACATGAAAAGATTTATTCGAATATGTATGATGGTAGGAATAGCGCTGCTTTTGTCTGCTTGTGGGGAAAAAGACGCAATGCTGATAAATATAAAAAAGGAAGTTGATAACAAGACATACCAGTTCGCAACTGCCAGATACATAGAAGAATTGTCTAATTATTCATCTGACGATAAAGTTGCAGAGGAATTAATTCAGCTCATTACAAGACTTAGTAAGGAAAATAAAACGGAAGGAATAGAGCAGTTATTGCTTACCTTTGAGGCACAAGAGTATAACAATCCTCAAGTCGCGGAATGTGTTGCGGATCTTTATTGGAGTAGTAAAGAAGAGATCATTCAATTAATAGAGAATGAAAGTTACGAGAAATTGATATCTTTGGACTATTATGGACCTGTAAATGGTATTAAAAAGGTGGAGTCTGGTCAGATAAAGGAACTTGCAGCGCAGATGACGCTGATGGACAAGGTAGAGCTTTGGATAAAACTACATGATTCATGGAGTTTCATGGAATGGGGGAACATGATTCCTTTTACCGCAGATGAAGTATTAGAATATACATCAGGAATGACATTGACTGAAAAGCTGGACTTCGCAGAGAATCTTCCGGATGAACTGGAGCTTCCTGATGTTATTACTGCGGCAGATGTTAATTCCTATATTGAAAAAAACGGAATCGAAATTCAGACATCGTCCGGATCCGGAGGATATTATGACAGTCCGGGAAATCAAAGATTTCATGCAAGAAAGCGAGAGATCATGAGAAGTGGTGATATTTATACTGATACCGCAATACGTTATATAGGAGATTTTGCGGTCATAGAGACGGAAATAGAATATCTAAATTCCTACTATGAAATAAAGCATAAAAATGAACATACAATGTATTTTAGAGACACAAGGCTGGCTATTGATGGAGATATTGATATATTTAAGTATGCTCCTCCGTACTTATTCAGCATAACCAAGAGCAAAACAGAGATTTTTGAAGTCGATAATAATAGCTACGCACCAGTACTCTATACTGTAAAATAGAGATATTTATGCCAAAGGCTCCTCCCCATACTTGCTCAATAAAAGGTTGGCGTCAATGACGCCGGCCTTTTGATTTATGGCCACAGTAAGAATGATATCTCTGCGATTCTTCGGGTAGAGGGGAGCATTGCCGGAAAGCTCAAGAGCGCGAGTGGTCTGGCGAAGAGAGAGTTCTGCTGCCAGGCAGAGACGAAGCACCTTGTCCCGACCGGGACTGCGGGTTCCCTTCATGATCTGATAGTAATATGAGCGCTCGAGAGAGCTCCTTTTGATCAGTTCTCCGCTGCCATGGGCCTGTACAGATTCCAGAGATTCAAAGTATTTGGGGAAGCTGTGGAAACTGTCGGTGACCTTTGGGTGCTCCATAAATTCTTCCATTTGCTTTTCTGAGCTGATATTTGCAAGAATATTTTCCAACTGAGTTGTCGTTGACTCGTCCATTGTGTTCCCCTTTTTGGTAGTGTATGATAATGTAAGCAGATTTCTGCCTGTTATTGTATCACAGGCAGAGGATGAGGGAAAGGCTGTTGCGTGACATGACGGAACTTGAGAAACTTTGTGAACAGGCACTTTATGATGAAGTGAAGGATTTATCGGACGGCAGGTCGATCGTCAGAGATAATGCTTCCGGAAAGCTGTTTTACAGGAAACGGCTCGCAATCTATAACCCGGAGGTTTTCAGCTGGCTCAGGGATCACAAAAGCCGCTATGTACCGAGGATCGAATCGTTCTGGCAGGATGGAGAGGAACTGGTCGTCGTTGAGGAACTGATTCAGGGAAAGACTCTGGAGCAGGTCCTTTCTGAGGCAGAGAAGGGCGACAGCCTGCCTTTTGAGGAACGCATTCGGATCCTGACAGAGCTCTGCGACGGTCTGTCATTTCTGCACAGCGCGGAGCCGCCGATCATCCATCGCGATCTCAAGGCGTCCAACATCATGCTGACTGAGGACGGAGTGGTAAAGATCATTGACTATGATGCTGCGAAGCTCTATGTCAAGGGTCAGAAACGTGATACTCAGCTGATCGGCACTCAGGGGACCGCAGCCCCCGAGCAGTATGGCTTTGCGGCCTCTGATGCCCGCACGGATATCTATGCCCTCGGAAAACTGATTGAGAGAATGCTGCCGGATAATGCGGATGCGCTACGGATAGCCGCAAAGGCCACTAAAATAGACCCGGCAAATCGATACGCCACCGCCGCTCAGATCAGGGCGGCTATTCGAAAGATCCGCGAACACCCGTCTGCAATTGATCGCATTTTTGAGAAGATCCCCGGATATGATCCTGCGGTATTTATGCATCGTATAATTGCCCGCTTCGGAATTGCGCTTGTTTTGATGTGTATCCTGCTTCTGGCTGTTGTACTTTACAAACAGTTTGTTACTGTGCCGGCCGAGCGGCAGGAAGTCATCGATAATGCAATGGAGACTTTGTCAGATGTCAAAGCTCAGCCCGACGATATAACTCAGGCGAGTGAGCAGCTGCTCAGGGAATGTCCTTATGACAAAATGGACACTGAAATGCAGGAGCAGTTCCGGGAGATGGCCAAATTGGCAGTGCGGAAATACACTTCAGTAAATATAGGTGAGCCCCAGGAGACCGGTCTTTGCCTCTCTAAGGAAGGTGTGGAGTATATTACCGCAATTCAGGGATTTGGCGTTGATGAGCGGACGGCAGATGCAATCCGCATCGGCGGTCAGATCCGGTACTGCCTGCTGGTCAGTAGGTGGGAGGACGCGCTCAAAGCCCTGACATATCTCAAAGGTCTGCCGGATGAAGAGGCGGAACGCAGGGCTGTATATGAGGCATGCGGCAGTGCTTCCGAAAAATATGTTCAGAAGTTTGAGGAGAAGAAGAATTCTGCAAATGCCTCTGCGACTCTCAAGTTCTACTTGCGGCTTAAGAATGCCGGCTATGAGGAAGCGGGAGAACTTATAGAAAGCTTTTATAAAAACGTGTTGAGCGTCGCGGGAGAGCAGCGGGATGCGGGCGAATATGATACCGCGATACGCCTTTATGAAGTACTTTTAGATTATGAGAATGAGGTTGCCCATGACGATTCCGTACCGACGCTTAGGGAACAGATTCTGGAGTGTGACTACCGGAAAGCACAGACGGTGATGGATTCGGGGGATTATGTTAAGGGTCGTACTGCATTTGCAGAACTCGGAGAATACAAAGATGCGGCCGGCAAGGCAAATGAATGCGCGTATCTCTTGGCTCAGAAATATGCGTCAGACGCGAAGTATGATAAGGCAGCAGCTCTTTTCGCGGAGATTTCCGGGTATAAGGAGGCGGATGCTCGCTGCCTCGAAGCAAAATACAATTACTGCAGTCAGGTCCTTAACGCGCCTGACGATTTGGCATACAGTTATATCGAGGAGCTGACCGCAGCCGATTATCCCGGCGCTTTGGAGTTCAGGGACAAAATGTTTGCGTGGCATGCTGAAATCGAGACAGGGCTTCAGCTTATGCTCGGTCCTAATCAGGCGGCAGCTATCAGAGCGACGCTTTCAAGCGGACCGCCGGACGGTGCTACCCATATACTGTTTGAGCTTATTGACAATGAGTTCGGTGTTATAGACACCTGGACATCCGCGGAGGAGTGCTCCAGAGGCGAGAGCAGCACGGTGTATTATCAGATGACCAGCTACACGGAAAACATATTTGAGAAAGATTACACGGTCAACGTTTACTCTGACGACGGAGCTCTGATCGGAAGCTGGAGCGGATGCTTCTCACAGGATTTTCTGAAGGATTTGCAAGATTCGTGAAACATCTGTCAGAGTTTTTTAATTACAGTGAACGACAGATGCAGCGAATTATCTATTCTGCGACCGGTATGAGCTTTGGAGAGAATATCAAGAAGATCCGGATGCAGCGCGCTGCAGATTTATTGCAAAATACTGAATTAAAAGTATCGGAAATCGCGGATTATTTTGGCTATTATGATACGAGCAGTTTTCGGCATGCATTCAGGAATTACTATGGAAAAACGCCTCAATTATTCAGATTGGACCGATAAATCACAGGTTTTTCGACGACATTATTTATTTTATGGTATGATTTAGTTTAGTGACGGCAGAAGGGTATCTCCTGCTGTCGATTATAGACCTTAATGAATAGCAGGTCTGATAGAAAAGGAGAAGAGTAATGAGTAATAATACGAAACTGATTAAGAACATTCTTATAGCAGCGGCATTTCTTGTCTGCGTTGCCGCGCTTGCAATAATGAGTCGGGAAAGAGCAGCAGGCAGCGCAGCGAATGCGACAGAAAGTATTACAGCAGATAGCAGTACGGCTGAGAGCAATGCGGCAGAAAGTACTTCAGCAGAAAGCAGCGTAACGGAGGAGGATCAATCGGAAAACAATGGGCAGGCCTTGACTGCATATTGGTCCGCTGATTCTGCGGCTGCTCAGAGCCTCAGAGATTATGTGACTAAGGTGACCGATGAGGCAAATGCAGACAGCTTTATCCCTGTCAAGGACCGCATTGCTGTATTTGACATGGACGGAACCCTCACATGCGAGACCTTCTACACCTACTATGACACGATGATGTTCATCGAGTATTGTCTGTATGATCACCCGGATCAGGTGTCGGAGGAACTGAAGCAGGCAGCCGAGGAAATTAAGCCGGGATATAAGGCAGATGAGACGCTTGCCCGGAACTTTGCCAAGGCTTATGCCGGGATGACGGTGGATGAGTTCTATGAGTATGCCGTAGAATTCGGCAAAAAATATACGGACAGCTTTAATAACATGCGGTATATCGACGGATTCTATCTCCCCATGGTCGAACTGGTAGAGTATCTGTATGAGAACGATTTCACGATCTACGTCATCAGCGGAACCGAACGCACAACGACAAGGGCTATCGTGGCCAATTCTCCGATCAAAGACTATGTCACCCCGAACCATGTGATCGGAACGGACTTTGAGGTAAAGCAGCCCGGATACGAAGATATAGCGTCCAATATGGATTTTAAGTATGCTGACGGAGATGATCTGGTGCTGACTGGGGGCTTCATCCAGAAGAATCTTAACGCCAACAAGTCCATTTATGTTGAGAGAGAAATCGGTCAGCGCCCGGTACTCGCGTTCGGAAACAGCGGCAGCGATACCAGCATGATGAATTATGCGATCGACAGCAGAAATCAGTATCCGGCAGAAGCCTACATGATCGTCGCTGACGACTCCGTAAGGGAGTGGGGAACGGCAGACTGGGCTGAAAAATCAGCAGAGTACACTGAAATGGGATACGTTCCCATCTCTATGGAAAAAGACTTTGCCAAGATTTACCCGGATACCATTACGAAGGCTGCTGAGCAGTATGTAGAGAGAGAGCAGGTTTCGGAGCCGGTCGAAGAAGTGGTAGAGGCCGAGAGTGAGGAAGAAGAGCTCGCTAACGCAGCGTAAATCAAGGGCAGTAGCGTAAATCAAAAGCAGCAGCGTAAATCAAGGGCAGCAGCGTAAAAGCAGGTAACAGTTCAGACAGGCTGGTCATGCAGTTCGTTCCCGGCAGCAAAGCATCCATCTTCGTGAGAAAAACATTGCAGGTCTGACTGAGAGATCGCGTAAGCGGCTTGTCGCGTGCGCAAGCTCGGAGGGAAAGACCGGCGTTTTTCGATGAAGATGATGTTTGCGCCGGACTTCAAAACTCACGCAAAGCCTGTCTGAACTGTTTCAAAAACAGCGAAAAGCTATGAAAAATCAATGGAATTCGATGGATCGTATTATTTTTCATATTGATGTGAATTCAGCCTTTCTTTCCTGGAGCGCTGTCAAGCGTCTCCGGGAGGATCCGAATGCGGCTGACCTCAGGCTTATTCCCTCTGCAGTCGGCGGCGATGTCCAGACGAGGCACGGTATTATCACGGCAAAGTCGATCCCGGCCAAAAAGTACGGGGTCACGACAGGTGAGCCGGTCGTCTCAGCGCTGAAAAAGTGCCCTCAGCTGGTCCTTATTCCGGGTGACCGGGCGACATACCGCGAGTACTCAGCTGATTTTATCAGTATTCTGAAAAAATATACGGATAAAGTCGAGAAAGTATCTATCGATGAGGCTTTTCTCGATATGACCGACTCCGCCCATCTGTTCGCTGAGGAGATTGCGAACGGTGAGGCGTACCCACTCTGCGCAGCCCGGCACATAAAGGATGAGATCCGCGATACTTTGGGTTTTACTGTGAACGTCGGCATATCTACGAACAAGATATTGGCCAAGATGGCGAGTGACTTTGAGAAGCCGGATAAAATCCACACGCTCTACCCGGATGAGATCCAGACAAAGCTCTGGCCGCTTCCCGTTGGCAGCCTTTTCGGCTGCGGGAGCAGGACCGCCGAGAAGCTTACCGGCATGGGGATTCGGACCATAGGGGAACTTGCCCAGACCGATATGGGGCTTCTTCGAAGCATTCTCGGAAACAAGAGTGCGGAATATCTGCACAATAATGCAAATGGCATCAGCACGTCTCCGGTCAGAACCGTCCGCGAGAAGGCAAAGAGCTACTCCAATGAGACGACGACCAGCGAGGACATAAGCGATGCCAACTATGAATCCATAGGTCTGCCCATTGTCCGGAAGCTGGCGGACAGCGTTGCGAAGCGGCTTAAGGCGGACGGAGTCCGGGCTTTTACGGTCTATGTCATTGTCAAGACATCGGAATTTGCCCGTCACACCCGCCAGACAACACTGACGGTTTCGACCAACGATCCGAGAGTGATCCGCGAAACAGCGGAGCAGCTTATGTATGCGCTGCTGCACGGACCGGAGGGATTGTTTTCACAGGGTGCGCGCATGCGCCTCATTGGCGTCGGCTGCTCCAATATTGACCGTGAGGGCTATCATCAGATGGATCTTTTCTCTTGGGCGGAGACAAAGAAAGCTGAGGATCAGAAGCGGGAGGAGAAGCGGAAGAGAGAGCTTCAGATCGAGGAGAAAAAGAAGAAACTGGACGGAATGATGGAGAAGGTACAGAGTCGGTACGGAGAGAAGTCCCTCAGAAAGGGGATGCATTTGCCTGAGTGACTTTTGTCGGGGGAGGCCGCACTAATCATGACTTCACGAACCTTCTGATAAAGGTCGATTAGGTCGAGTTGGCAGTCAATCTTGTAAAATAATGCACATAAGCAGTGCCATATTAGACTTGAACCCAGTAGTGTCCTTATAATGGTGTAAAATCAAAATTTAAAAAGAGCCACTGGCTCCAACCTTTAGGTATAATAAGATCACCACAACCAAAATAATACCGGAGGTAGAACACAATGGCTCAACTCAATATTACTCTA
>JAFWIM010000084.1 GCA_017514845.1 Lachnospiraceae bacterium | reverse complement strand
CTCCCTGCATTCCGTGTCGATCCCGCCGCGCAGCACCTTCTTCCTGTACTTCGTGCACCATACGAGATGGTACTGCAGCGAATAGACATATCCCCGACCATATGCAAGGTCGTTCTTAACAGTAAAATCAATATCTTTTCCCATATATGTATTATACCATATGTTAGCCCGTATGTCAACATAAACAAGAACAAATGTTCTATCTTCGTATTATACATGACCCTAGACGCCATGTCCACACCAATCACCAATCACAACCCTATCACCACCGATCAGGATCCATAATACCGATATCTGCCCTGGTCCACAGATCGGCAGAATAAAAAGAAAGAGGGGCTGACGCCCCTTGAATAACTATATAGAAGCTCCCTTGTGAACAGCGACTGAAGAAACAAGCGCGGGTCCCTGCCGGCAGACTCATGTTTAAAAACACGAGAATGCGCCGGTTACTCTTCAAAGTGATTGCGTAATCAATTTCGGCATTTGCCCCACTGCGATACCAGTAGAATAAAGCAGCTTCAGAAGTGCTGTAACTGCACGGGGGCATTCCTGAATTTCATCGATGAACAATAATGTTTCAGGCGTTATTCTTTTGGATACATGAAGTTCAATTCTGTTAATGATCCGCTTCAAGTCAAGATCACCTTCAAAAACGCGACACAGGTCCGGCTCACGTTCAAGATTGATTTCAATATAGTCTCCGAAGCTCTTGGCAAGATTGCGTACAGCAGTGGTTTTCCCACACTGTCTTACTCCCCGCAGTAGAAGCGGTTTATGTCTGCCGGACTTTGCCCAGCGTATCACTTCGGAGTCAATATTTCTGGGTATATACATATCTTTCACTTCCCTTAAAACTGCTTACCGAATATGCAGTTTACACTATCGGAACCGCTTCACTCCGTTCTGCGAACCCGATTGTCATAATGCGGCTTGTTCTGCAAGCCTTTTATCGGGAGTTCCTTGCGGAACTTCCGATAAGATATATTGTACATTTTATTTTTATATTGCCAACCGTAAATCAGGGTATTATTTTGATTTTGTAAACCGTATATTGCTAATTAATTATAATATGTGAGGCGAACGCACAAATAGCAATACCGTCAGGCTGTATGTACAGTCCTGACGGTAAATCTTCCTGTTCAGAATAATCTGTCCGCATCTACTGGAATTGGGCTTTTATCATTTTAAATATATTTTTCGATCAGAGAGACTACATAGTCCTCTCCATCCTGCCACTCGTCCATGAGATTGACCAGGAAGCCATGACGGCTCTGTTCAAAGCGGCGGAGTGTAGTGGGAATTCCGGCGTCTTTGAGTTTCTTCGCATAAGCCTCTCCCTCTTCCATCAGATTATCCATCCGGCAGGTAAGGATATCCGTAGGCGGGAGCCCGCGCAGATCCTCATCGTTGGCAAAAAGAAGAGAGACATCACTGTTCTTTCGTTCTTCAAAGCTGCGGTTATAGAAAAAACCGTAGTACTCGGTGGTCATACCACGCGCATCCAGTTCTTCCCCGTGAAAATGGTCATTGTAGTTGTCAGTCGGCAGATAGCAGAGCACCTGCGCTTTCGGAGAAAATTCCGGGTCAAAGCGTTTTCTCTGCATGACAGCCCCGAGAAGGTTGCCGCCGGCACTCTGCCCGCAAAGAACAACATTGTCTTTGTCTCCGCCCCACTGCTCGATTCGCTCCGGCAGCACATTGAACAGCGCTTCGATCTCCTCCAATGCTGCGGGATATGGGTATTCCGGTGCCAGAACATAATCGATGTCCACGATCAGTGCGTGAAGCCTTCCGGCAAGCCTCCGGCAGAAAAACAGGTCTCTCTCCCCATGAGCCGCAGTCCAGCCGCCGCCGTGGACATTGATGACCACAGGGCGCTGCCCCTCATACGGCGCATTCTCACGAACAAGGAAGACGTGGGTATTGCCAAAAGCGGTACTGACAAATATCTCATCTACTGTGGTAACATCGTCAAGCGTGCGAAACATGTCCTTTGTTTCCTGAGGGAGACGTTTTTCAGCCATTTCCCGGCTCTCTCTGGCGATGTTATGCAGTTCTTCATCAGAGAGTGTTTTGCATTTTTCAATAAATTCGAATCTTTTCATGGTGTCTCCTCATACATCATAAACGGAACCGTCAAATGCGATCTGCGCGGAAATACTGCGGGGCTTGGGTGGAAATCTTTCTGTGATGTCATCTACAAGCTCAATGCCAATACCCGGCTGATCCGGGATGATGATATAGCCGCTTTCCTCTTCTAACGGTTCTCTGGTCATCTCGGCCTCATTGCCCTGATGATAGAAGGATGGGAACTCCTGAATGGCAAAGTTCGGAATTGCGGCATCCAGCTGCAGGCATGCCGCCGTAGAGACCGGCCCCAGCGGATTGTGTGGGACGATCTTGCAGTAATTGGCCTCGGCCATAGCGGCAACCTTCTTCGAAGGGGTCAGACCGCCAAGGGCACAGACGTCCGGCCTGACGTATTTAGCAGCCCGCTTCTGAAAAATAGTTTCGAACTCCTGAATGTTGATGAAACGCTCGCCGGTCGCCACAGGAATATTGGTTCTAGCCGCGATATCTGCCATAGCCTCCGGCGAGTCCGGCGGAATGGGATCTTCCAGGAACAGCGGTCTGTACTCCTCCACGCCTTTGGCAAAAGCCAGAGCCTCCATGGGATCCATGCTGCGATGGCACTCGAGAATCATATCAAAGTCATCGCCCACAGCCTCTCGTACGGCTTTTACGATGGCGATATAGTCAGCGACTTTTGCGTTATAAACGCTGGATCGGCGCGTCGCCTGTTTGAGGCGGATATCACCGGTGATCATCAGCCTTGCTGCGTCAAAACCTGATTCCTTCAGTTCCACGCAGCGCTGTGCGATGTCCTCCGGCGTGAACTTGAAGACAGCCTCATAGCTTCTTACCTTGTCCCGGCATTTTCCGCCCAACAGTTCATAGACCGGCACGCCCAGTGCCTTGCCCTTAATATCCCACAGGGCAATATCCACGGCTGACAGCGCGCTCATCAGAATAGATCCACGGAAATACATACTACGGTACAGATACTGCCAGTGGTGCTCGATCCGGAAAGGATCCTTCCCGATGAGGTAATCCTCAAACTTTTTAAGAACACCGATGCATCCGTCCAGATAACCCCATGCACCGACTTCACCGGTGCCGTAAATGCCGGAGTCTGTGTGTACCTTGATAAACAGATATTTGCTGGCCGGTAGCAGCTCAACAGATGTGATTTTCATAATGGCAACCTCCTTCTAATGGGCTGTGCCTGCCCCGTTTAGACCAAGCACAGCATTTATGGATATTAAGCGTAAAGCGGGAACACTGTCATCGTCCAGATGACCGTGACAATGCAGAAGAGTACGGCGGGGATCAGGGACTGCTTGACCATATCGCTGAATGTATAATTCCCCTCTGCCATGATCATGGGGACGGCGGGTGTTGCCATCGGAGTCATGAACGCGCTAAGGCAGGCAGCCTGCACCATAATGATGATGCCGACGGGGTTAGCTCCCATACTCTTACAAGCCTGAATGGCAATGGGAATGAAGATCATCATAACACCGCGGTTCTGCATGACCTGGGTGAGCAGGAAAGGAACGAGGAAGAACACGAGGCCGATGATGTAGGGATTGCCGACGGACTGGGCAACGGAGGCGATGGCGTCTCCAATGAGCTGACCGGCGCCGGAGTTGGCAAGCGCACCGCTCATCGCCATAGCGCCTACGAACAGGAGATACATGGATAGATTCAGAGTCCTCAGCGCTTCACGTCCATTGAGAACGCCGCAGACCACCATCATGACAGCGCCGATGAAGCAGATGAGCCATGTGGGTGCGATCAGGACACTGTTTATTTGCTTCTGGAACAGCAGAGCGATTGTGACAGCGAAGAAAATCACATATCCGGCAACTTCCTGGAAGGGTTTGAGAGCCGGCTTTTCCTCAGGCCTTCTGCCTTTTTCGATGGCCTCTCCGCTATGCTCGACTTTGTGGTCGGGAGCAAACTTGAAGGCAAAGAAGACACACCATATGACGCAGACAATGACCAGCGGGAAGCGGGCTTTCATAGGATCAGTCAATTGAACGACTGCAGCGGTATAGTCACTGGCGCTGAGATATCCGTTCAGCTCAGCAGCAACCGTAGCGCCTGAGCCCAAAGGAAAGGCCGAGCAAGTGGCTATAGCTGAAACTCCGAGGGGGTACATGACCTTGGACGGGCTGATGTCCATAATCTTGCATGTCTCGATCATCATGGGAGCCATGATGCCGAAAACGATCATCGGGCTCTGGATGAACTGGCTCAGAATAACGGATACGATCACATAGCCTGCCATGACCTTGATGATGGAGCCATTGGCAAAGCGATTGACGGAGTTGGCGACGTTTTTGACGAATTTGGTCCTCTGCAGACCGGCAGCTACGACAAACATGGACATAATCATGATGCCGTTGGCGTTGCCGAAATAGCTCAGCGCATCTTCGGGACTCAAACAGCCAAAAAGAACAAAAGCAGCCAGAGAAATGACGGCGGTAAGTGCCATCGGAATCTTGCCCCAGACATAGCTGATCACGGCAAGTAAACTGATGACGAGGCAGATTATTAAAGTGTTCGACATTGGGTGATACCTCCTTTTTTTGTGACTCAAGTGTATCACCCAAAAACATAAATTCAAAGTTCCGTATATTCACGATTTATCAACTTTTTGGTTGATAATTGTCTCCCTTGCTATTTTCCCAAAGGTCTGCGCTTCGTTTACCAAAACGCTCTTGCTGTCCGATATCGCGAACAGCGCAGAAAAGCGTTCATATGCACCGAAGGAGTATAGATCGAGTCTATTCTTAAAGTGAAGTGCTGTTACAATGATCTCCGGAATAATGATAATACCCAGGTCCTGCTCGACGCACAAAAGCGCTGTTCGGGCATTAGTGATAGTAATATCGCTATGAAGCGGGGTTTTCCCGTGGCTCAGCAGATAATCGGCATATTTTCGGAAGCTGCGTTCACCCCGGTCGAAAATAATATTTTCCGCTATTATCGCATCGTCGCTGATCCATGGATAGGTAAATCCCGGCTTGTTCTCCGCTTTTCCGCAGAGCGGAGAATCCTTGGCTGCAGCGACGACTATAGGGCTTTCAAGCAGCTTGTCATAGCGCAGGCTTTCGTCTTTGTCTTCCGACAAGGACAGTATAACGTCTAGCTGGTTTTTCTTCAGCATCTTCATCAGTTCATTGTTCCCAGCTTCCTCCATGAAAATGCGGATATTGGGATATTCGTCCTGAAGGGCCGGGAGGACTCCTCTGATCATCAGCTCGGCAAATGACATCTGGATCCCAATACGCAAACGCCCGGAGTACAGGTCCGCAAGACGTGCCATCTCCCTGTTCATTTTCTCCTGCAGATCCTCCGCTTCCCGCAGCATCTCTACATATCTCTCGCCGGGGTAGGTCAAAGTAAACTTATTACCGTCTCTGGCAAACAGCTTGACCCCAAGTTCATCTTCCTTCTGGATGATATACTTACTGAGGGCCGACGGCGTAATAAAGAGGTTTCTTGCAGCCTTGGCAATTCCGCCGCATCGGGCGACCTCCAATACATATTTGATTGTTTTATCCATAAGTCTATCTCCTTCCATATCTCACCGCGAGTACAGGATCTGTTGATGCCGAAGGTACCGTCTGAATAGCCTTTCCAAAGATGTAAGACTGGTGCAGCTACTGAACATGTCACTCATACTCGTCACGTTCGATGTATCAAATTCAAGTAACATTTAGATAAAAATCATAGGCTGTGATTCCACCAATACTCTTTGCAGAGTATCCCATCCGATTCAGTATTCCCACTGCCCGCCTGCTTCTGCTTTTGTAATATCAATCCTGATAATCTGAAACGGCATTTGAAAGTTTCTTCTTTTCCACACGTTCCTCCAATTATTCTAATCTTACAAGGGCAAATATGGAAGTGTAATCAAATGTTTCCCGAATTAAAAAGGTCTTTCCGACGCGCCTCCTCCCATACACGGCAACGAATCTGGATCGATCCGCCTGCAAGGCCTGTCGCAGAATATACTGCTCCTTTTCCCTTCCTATGAGCATATGTT
>JAFWIM010000083.1 GCA_017514845.1 Lachnospiraceae bacterium | reverse complement strand
CGGCACATCCCAGGCTAAGGGCACTGTCAAGAAGACAGCTATCACAATGATTCAGTATCCGGAAGGCGTAGACTTCGGCGATGAGAAGGCTCAGCTTGTCTTTGGTATCGCAGGTATCGGCGATGAGCATCTTGACCTGCTTGGCAAGATCGCTGACTGCCTCGATGATGAGGAAGTCCTTGAGAAGATGAAGACTACGAACGACATCGACTGGATCATGGAGAAGCTCTCATAAAATAGCAATCACTCATTAAATATAGACCCCCCCTCCTCCCGCAGGTATTCTCCGGATTTGTTCCGGAGATGCCTGCGGAGTGTTTTTTTTGTCTGGGCTGCCCAGAAGGGCAGTCACTTTTTTATATAAGGGTTAGCGACTAATAACTCGCAATGAACAAAATGCTCCTTTGCTTTTTTCATATTCTTGTCATATGCAAGTTCCCTTTGTCTTATTTTCAATAGGCTTGCCTAATCAAAAGTCAACTTCCATCCAGATTTTCACTTTCTCAACTGCATTGGTAGGTGGCGAGTAGCCTCCTATATGATTAGTGTCAGAGCGACTGCTGGCCTGATGCGTCGCGCTAAAATATGTTTATATAAGGAAAAAATCACGGGAGTATCCCCTTGTATGTTATAATTTTGTTATGAAACAGTAGGGAAGGTGAGTGCTATGTCGTTGAATATGAGCTGGAAGAATTTTAGGTCAATACATGGTGAGGAAGGTTCGAGGAGCAAGTTTGAGAATCTGATGTATGACCTTCTGTGCCGTGAGTACCCTTCAGATAAAGTACACAAAACCGATTCTTCCCGTGGTGGAGACGGCGGGGTTGATATATTTGTGGAGAGAGATGGGGGCATCGATATTTATCAGTGCAAGTTCTTCCCTGATAAAATGGAGAATACGCAATGGAAACAGATACAAACATCCTTTGAGAACTCAATGAAGACTGCGGAAAAAGAGGGTGTCAAAGTGCTGAAATGGTGTCTTTGTACACCATTCATCTCTAATAGAGAACCAGTAGAGCCGTGGAAACGATGGAATACATTTGTAGACGCTAATAATGGAAGAATTGAAGACTCCATGGTATGGATAGATGGTGCCAGTATTATTCAGAAGCTGGAGAATCCGGCTTTAGAGGATTTGCAATTCAAATATTTCATGAGCGGTGAGGGTGGTATACAAACCTCTGTCAGCTGGTTAGAAGCGGATATTGATTTTCAACAGGCAAAGTCTGTCCGCAGGCTATCTGCACACCTTAGCGTTAGCTGGAAAACGCGCTGGCTTTATGATGACAGACTGACAGTGGCAACTACGAAATCCACAAATGGCGCTTCATCTGAAAATGCCGGAAATGCCGCATATGCTTCCGACGGCAATGTACCTGGCGGGCAGCCCTTGGTGAGACTTACCCACACGCAGCTTCGTCTGCTCTCCGTCCTGGTTCAGGGTGAGGGGGCAGTGGTCAGTTGGGATGAACTGTATCGGCGAGGTATCGTGATGCAGCGGGAGTTGGATGAGGCTCGCGGGCTGCGCGAAGAATCCGCTGATCAAAATGAACCGAACGACAATATCAGACATATATTGAAAGAGCCTTTTGCCAGGCGGGAAATTGAGCAAAACAGCGACGAAGAACCCGAAATCAAGATCAGGATAGTGACTGCGATTACGGAACTTTGTGCCGCAGCACCGGCACTTCTGAATATTATAAAACCGGCTGAAAATGGTGCCGGTTATTATATAAGTCAGTCAGGAACCGCGTTAAAAAATACAGACAGCGGCTTTTTTTCTAGAAAGAAGAAAGTCGTACAAAAGGACTGGCAAAAGCTATATTCGAATGGAAAAGATTACAGCAATACCGGGGTATGGCTCCGAAGATACTATACAGAAATATGTAATAATTTTGAAACAAGGATTTCCAACTCAGGCAACAGCAGTGAATCGGAAGAAGAAGTCTTCGGTCGCTACAAAATGGTTCAGGCTTATGCAAATGCATTTGCGAAAGAGGATGGCTCTGACAAAACGCAGGCGATGCTTGATTACGTGGAAAAATGGTATTATGGAATCCAAAGTGATAAAGACAGAGTGCGTTATTCAATGCCGGAAGACGAAACTTATGATAACAGATATGGCAGAGTCCTGATTCTACATGGTCAGCCGGGAGACGGCAAAACAACCTTCTGTAAGAAAGCCGTCTATGCGCACTGCTTTGAGGGGTGGCTGAAAGATGTACCGCAGGTACTTCGTATCAGCCTGAATCCGAATGATAGCAACCGGGAGATTGTATTGGGAGGAGAACTCAACCTTCCAAGGGCTATGAGTATTGTAAACAGTGCCGGGAACGGGCGGACATATTACTATTGTGATCCGATGGATCTGGAGGAAGGGGCACTAATCATCTTTGACGGCTACGATGAACTTTCCGGCGAACTTCTCCACGTTGAGAATGCATCAACATTCAGGAAGTTTTATGAGAGAGTAAAGGAATTTGCCAAGGATAGCTATTGCAATATTGTTATTACTTCCAGAACGATGTGCATCGAGCAGGAACTGAAACAAGACCGTTATGAAAATGTGGCGCAATTTGCTCCCATGACACCAGATCAACAGGATGCCCTGATTGACCGGATGATAGAGCTTGACGGGGGATCGGAAAGATCAGACCTTAAGGCCTATAAGGAGAAACTATCTAAACTGAGAAAAAAGCCAAGGCTGAATGAACTGATGGAGATTCCAAGTCTGTTTCGCATGGTCGTCAGGCGAAGGTTTACGGACGAAAAAGATGCGGAAACGCCAGCAGAGCTGTATAGTCACCTTTTCCATTCGCTGATGTCTTTGCGAAACAGGGAAGACATTAAAAGTCTGCTTGGAGAATATGAAAAGATGGCGGCAGGAGTCTTTAACTACAATGACGATACCTGCCCGTATGGGAAAGAGGGAGAGGATTGGCCATTTGCACAGGAGCCGGATGAAAAGAGCAGGGAATTGATTTACCTCTTTCTCACGAAGAACGGTCCCGGCGAAATAGGACAGCTGGGTTTTCTGCACCGCGCGTTTTATCAGTTTTTCCTCGCCCGGTATATTGTTACGCAGTTATTGGATGTCAAATATAAGGATGCGAACGGGCGCTTACGAGGGGTGGACGAGTCAGGGAAAACGCCCGCCATGAGGTTCATACGTCTCTTTTTAAGTCTTCGCGCAAGCCGGATCACAGACCCTGATATGTGGCAGATGATGACAGATATTGTCAGGATGAGGGGGGCAGGGAAAAGAGATGTTTTTTCGGAAACTACGGTCAAAATCGAAAACATAAAGAGCGTTCTGGAATGTTTTGATGATGAGAAGATATACGCAAAAGCTTTGATGGAGGATATTGAGAGCAGAGAAGGATCGAAGGCGGAATACAGCAGTCTGCCCGCCGCGGAAAATGCGTTTTTCAATCTGATGGGATCCCTCACGGCGATGGAGAAAGGATGCCTGGCTGCGGCTGATTCGCTTGCGAAGAAAGAAGAACTGACCTGCAGCCATGACACATACACAAACATTTGCGAGCTTCTTCGAAGAGGACATTATGCGAAAATTAATTTCGAGGGACAAAATCTTGCTGGCTGTAAGCTTCAGGGAGCGCATCTTGAAGAAGCGCGTATGTCCGGGGGATATCTCCGTGGGGCGGATCTTTCAGAAGCCTGCCTTGCGGGGGCAGATCTCACAAGGGCAAAACTTAATGGCGCAAAACTTACGAGGGCGAATCTTTTCGGCGCGCAACTTAAGGAGGTCTCATTGAAGGATGCTGTTTTGGAGAGAGCAGACTTGCGGGGTGTCGACCTGACAGGCGCACATCTGGAAAATGCGCATTTAGAGGGAGCGGACTTGCAAAACGCCGACCTTACGGAAGCAAGATTGTCCGGGGCTTTTTTGACAGGGGCGAATCTAAAGGGAGCCTGTCTGAAGAACGCCTGGCTTGACGGCGCTCATGTGGAATGGGCACATTTTGAAGCGGCGGTGCTTACGGATGCCCACTTAGATGGCGCTCACCTTGAGAGATGCCATATGGAGGGAGCCGTTCTCGTTGGGACGGATTTTTCGAATGCAACCCTTAATGGTGCGTATATGCAGGGCGCATACCTCGATGGCACCCGGAAGGATGAAAACGGAATATGGAAAGGAACGGCTCATGGAGGAGCCATACTGACAGGGAGTAACCTTAAGGGTGCGGGGCTTGAAGGCGCTTTTCTATCTGAGGAACAATATAGGTATGTAAGGAAGAGCGGAGCGCTGGGTCTTTCTCCTGAAATTCCGGATGGGAAGAGACTGCTGCCCCCTGAGACTTTTCAAGATAAAAGACTGTTTGGCGTTGTGAAGATGCAGAATCGACGGAGTATAGATATTCGCTCTCAGGATAGAATGATACCTTTCGGAAACTACTATAGGAAGGGAACAGAAAAAGAACCATTATTCTGGCGGGTGCTGAGACGAGAATACGACAAGGTCCTCATGATTACGGAGGAACTGGTTGACTGTCAGGTATATAATAAAAAATATGAAGACATTACATGGGAGCAAGGCTATCTTCGGAAGTGGATGAACGAGGATTTTATGCATGAGGCGTTTACCGAGAAGGAGCAGAGAGAGATAGCCGTGGTGTGCAACCAGAACCCCGACAATAGAAAGCATGGTACAAAGGGGGGAAATCCGACATGGGACAGAATCTTTGCTCTGAGTACAGACGAGGCAGAGAAGTATTTCCGCGATGACATGGATCGGAGGGCGGCGGTGACACCATACGCAAAGAGACAAGGAGGTTTTGTCAGTAGTTCTAATACAACGCCAGATGGCCAGCCGACAGGCTGGTGGTGGCTGCGGTCGCCCGGCAGCTTTAGTGACTATGCATCCATCGTCGATATCTTTGGTGGCGTCAACTCGGTCGGCCACTTTGTCAACCTCAATCTTGTTTCTGTGCGCCCCGCTTTATGGCTGAATCTGTAATCTGCAATCCTTGAATCCTTAATCCTTTTATCAAGGCGCGAAAGCGCCTAATCCACGTGCGGAGCACGTGTAATCGGGGGATGACTGTGTTTAGAATCATATGCACATCCTTTTTGTCTTTCCGTCGACGAATCCGTGCGCGAAGCGCACCGGAATTATGAATAGCCATATGGCTCGGCACCTCTGAGTACTCAATAAAGGTATGATAATCGTCAATACATCTCTGAAAAATTATATCCGCATACCATGTATCAATACATGTTCGTAGCTATAATCAGCAAGGGTGTAAGGGTTATCAAAAATAAACCTAGCCTCAAAACAAACCTTAAGGAGGATTCCCGTGCAGTCTGAAACAACTTCCGATATCATCACGAATGATATCACAAAATTGAATACTGACTTGCTTGCCATTCTTCTCTTTGACCGCACGAGCCGTAAGAATATCATTTGGGGCACAAATGATTACGAAGATCTGGGCAGTCATTACACAGCAGGAAATGAAATTACGATTGACCTGATTACAGGAACGAACGATAAGGTTATTCAGCCAAGAGTCTTCAAAGCATCGAAACAGAAGGTAGGACGAACTCGTGAGAAGGCGGAGGTTTTTACGCCTTCTTGGATATGCAATGAGCAGAATAATTTGATCGATGAGCAGTGGTTCGGCAGAAAAAACGTGTTTAACACATCCGAGAGCATGTCTTGGAAGGCAACAGAAGAGACAATTTCATTTGCCGAAAAGGGGCCAAAGACTTGGAAGAAATATGTTGATGCGAAGCGGCTTGAGATAACATGTGGTGAAGCCCCATATCTTGTCAATCGATATGATACGGTGACAGGTCGACAGATTCCAATCAGAGAACGCATCGGTCTTTTGGACCGAAAGCTCCGTGTCGTCAACGAGAACACCGAGGGCAGAGAAGCTTGGTTGAAATGGGCAAGACGCGCAATAGAGAGCATTTACGGGTATGAGTGGCAGGGAGATAATCTGCTGATTGCCCGGTGGAATATACTGAACACGTTTATTGAGTATTATCGTGACCGCTTTGGCGAGGAGCCGGATCATAAGAGTCTCAAAGGGATTGCTCTTGTTATCTCCTGGAATTTATGGCAAATGGATGGCTTCAATTACGCGATACCGTTCTGTGAGTCAGGTAAGGAACCACATCAAATCACACTTTCTGAGTTCTATGCAGATTTAGGCATCTTTGATTACAGCATACTAGCAGACACCAAAGGGCAGGCGCTGTGTAAAATACGTGACTGGCGGATGAAAGAAACCGTTCTTTATAAAAGTATCGTGGGGGGCGATCGGGGATGAGTGAGCAAATATATGCCGGTACAGCACAATACAATCTGATCTATATTTTTTCAATTCCGGATGAGGCGCATAGGGGATACTTGAAAATTGGTGAGCACAGCTTCTCCAGTTCTTCAAGCTACAGGCAGTTGCCTGATAACTGCGATGAGCTGAATCAGAATGCTCATAATAGAATCCGGCAGTATACTCGGACAGCGCTTGTCAATTATGAACTTTTGCATACAGAACTTGCAAGGAAACAGATCTGTCTTTCAGACGGGACGATTGAAAGCACATCATTCAGCGACCACGATGTACATGAGGTGCTTGATCGCTCCGGATACGATGTGCATAGATTCTATGATACGGATCGCGACAGCGAGTGGTATAAGGTTACATTGAGACCTGCAATTGCCGCAATTAAAGCAGTGAAGCAAGGAAGAAATGTCCTTACTGCCGCAGAAAAGTCGGATGAGACGCCTTCAGCAAATGTACTCGCAGACATTGATTCTCCCCATGATTCAAAACCGAAGATTATTCTCCGCGAGGAACAGAAAGCCTGCATCAGCAAAACAAAAAGAGTATTTACTCACAGTGACAGGATGCTCTGGGACTGTAAGATGCGGTTCGGCAAGACGATTACGGCATACTCTCTTGTTAAGCAAATGGGATACCGCAAGGTACTTGTAGTTACGCATCGTCCGGCGGTTGTTGATGGATGGCAGTCTGATTTTTATTTGATTTTCAATGATGACCGTGTATTCCTCACAAAGGCAAATATCAAGGAAGAAGATCGTTTTACGGCAACTGATGCCAGTATTGATGCTGACAATGACCGCAGGCTGAAAAATCTCATAGAGAAAGGAACGCCGTTCATTTATTTTGCGTCCATGCAGGATTTGCGAGGATCTAAACTTGCGGGCGGGAAATATGAGAAGAATCGGGCAGTATTTGCAACAGACTGGGATTTGATCATCTATGATGAGGCCCATGAAGGTACTCAGACGGAGATAGGTCTTACCGTTCAGAGGATTCTTGAAGAACCAAAAGCAGGGAAACGCCCGAAGAAAGTGCTTCAATTGTCCGGTACGCCATATAATCTAATCAGCCAGTACGAAGATGATAACGTCTACTCCTGGGATTACGTAATGGAACAGCGGAGCAAGAAGGAGTGGGACGATAAGCACCCCGGTGATCATAACCCGTATGCAGATCTTCCGGAACTGCGTATATGCACTTTCGATCTCCGAAAGAAGATGCAGACATCCTATCGCTATGAGGACGAGAACATTGCGTTTAATTTCCGTGAGTTTTTCCGCACATGGACAGGTGACCCTGAAAAAGATTTTCGTCCTCTCCCTGAAGGAGTAAGAAAAGGCGATTTCGTTCACAGGGATGATGTTTGGGAATTCCTGAACCTGATATCATGTGAGAGTGATGATACGAATTATCCATTTGCAACTAAGGAATTCAGGGATATGTTCAAGCATACGTTCTGGGTACTTCCGGGCGTGAAGGAAGCCAGGGCGTTCAGCACGCTTCTTAAAATACATCCTGTATTTAGAAATTACGAGGTTGTCAATGTTGCCGGCGAAGGCGACGTTGAACAGCCTTATGATGATGCGCTGAAAGCTGTTCGGTATGCCATTAAGAGGAACAGCCATACAATTACTCTGTCCTGTGGCAAGCTCACAACAGGTGTGACAGTGAAAGAGTGGACCGGAGTTATGTTGCTGTCCGGTTCTTCCAGTACTGGCGCCGCCGGATACATGCAGACAATATTCCGTGTTCAATCTGCAGGAAGTATAGATGGGATGCAGAAGAAAATCTGCTATGCATTTGATTTTGCTCCTGATCGTGCCCTGAAGGTACTGTCCGATGTCCACAGTCTGAAAAAGACTGCTGTTGGATCAGATGATGACGGACGCGTCCGACTCGGAGAATTTTTGAATTTCTGCCCTGTACTCGCAGAGGGTGATACTGGCATGGAATTCTATGATGTTCCTAAGATGATGCGGCAGCTTAAGAGGCTGACAGTTGATGCGGCAGTAAAGAGTGGATTCGACGATGACAGCATCTATAAGGCAGATGCCGGAATCGTTATGGATAAGGAGAAACTGAAGCTGGTTGAAAACTTGAAAATGAAGTTGACGCCACAAAAGAAGAGTAAAAAAGAAAATGTAATCCATGTAAATAAGCAGGGATTGACGGATGAAGAATACCAGAAAGCTCAGGACGCAAAGCGAAAACGCAAGAACGAAAGAACTCAGGAAGAAAAGGAGGCTCTTGCGAAAGAGCGGGAGATGAAGAAAAAGCAGCAGGCGTTATTTGATCTGCTTCGCAATGTTTCGATTCGACTGCCCATGCTCATTTTCGGGTCAGCGACAGAATTCGATGATTCTGTTCATCTTGAGGACTTTATTAGAATCGTTGATGATGCATCATGGAAAGAATTCATGCCAAAAGAGGTTGACAAAGAATTCTTTCGTAAGCTGCTCGTCTTTTATGATGAGGATGTCATTGAAGGCGCCGGCATGCGTATCCGCCGAATGGCAAAGGCAGCTGATGAACTGATGCCGACACAGCGCATAATACGTATAGCTGAGATATTTAACTGTTTTAAAAATCCAGCAAAGGAAACAGTCCTGACGCCTTGGCGAGTTGTAAACATGCATATGGGCGATATGATTGGTGGTTATAATTTTTATGCAGAGGGATATCCGGAGCGGGATGGTGTTCTCGAACAGCCGCGCCTCATCGAGCAGGGAGATGTCACGTCTGACATTTTTCTGGACGGGCATGTGAAAGTTCTGGAGATGAATTCCAAGTCAGGTCTATATCCTTTATATGTCGCCTACAGCATTTATCGAATGATGCTACCAAAAGAAGAGCAGCAAATGTCAATTGAGGAGGCGCAGTGGTATTGGCGGAGAGCGCTGGATGACCATTTATTTGTTTTGTGTCAGACGAAAATGGCGGTATCAATTACAAAAAGGACACTCGCGGGGTATACGGGAGCGTCGGTGAATGCCATATATTTGACAAGACTATTGGATCGGATGGAAAATCCGAAACGATTGAAAAACAAATTGACAAATCCTGATACCTGGGGGAAGAAAGGAGATGAACGAATGAAGTTTAATGCAGTGGTGGGAAATCCGCCATATCAATCGGAGACAGGAGGCGGATCGGAACGTGCTGCAGCAACTCAGGCAAAACCAATATTTCAGCTGTTTGTTGGTCAGGCAAAAGCCGTTGCTCCGGATTATATTTCTATGATTATTCCTGCGAGATGGTATAACGGAGGAATAGGGCTTGGAGATTTCCGTAAAGAAATGCTTAACGACAAACACATCATGAAACTCATGGATTATAGCAATTCTAAGGAATTATTCCCAACAGTGGATATTGCCGGTGGTATTTGTTATTTTCTGTGGAGCTCTATCTATAACGGAGATTGTACTGTTGTCAATTCGCTTTCTGGGAGTACTATTGAACTCAAACGAAGCTTAGATGAATTTGGAGAATTCTTTATACGGTCCAATAATGCAATCTCGATTATAGAGAAAGTCATGTCTAAAGCGGACCGCTTTGTCTTTGACATGGTATCTGCTATTGACACTTTTGGTATACCGTCCAGAGAAAAGGGGCATAAAGAATATATGGACGGAGATCTTCTTCTCCTACATAGTGTTGGGGCAAACGGACAGGGTACGGATTATATAAGTCAAGACGTAATTAGTAAAAACGTTGAGCTGGTAGACAAGTTTAAGATAAAAATCTCTATTATGGTTCCCCAGAACGGTGAGGTTGGTGTGGATCCGCAAAAGGGATACAGATCGATTTCCAGCCCGCAGGTTCTCTATCCGGGAACCGTGGATACGTTTTCTTACTTGAATATAGGTTTTTTCGATACAGAAAAGGAAGCATTGAATTTCCGTGATTTTATGACATGTAAATTGCCGAGGTTCATGATGAGAACAACATATTCCTCTGTTCATATTTCGAAAGCAAACTTTGTCTTTGTGCCGATGATGAATTTTACCCAGTCATGGTCGGATGAGAAACTGTATGATTATTTCGATCTTTCGGAAAAAGAAATAGAAATCGTTGAGAAAACAATGAGACCGCTGGTGCTCGAAAAAGACGATATCGGGAAAGATTTTTATGAAACGTATCGACACAGATGACTAGAAGAGATATCAGATGAATGAGAAGGAAATTTGGCTTGTAGCTAATTAGACTTTGTTTGTGCCACTTGAGGTTTGATGGGATACTTTTCAAAAAGTGAGAGGTGAGAGCTATGCCTTTGAATATGAATTGGAAGAACTTCAGGTCAATACATGGAGAGGAAGGTTCGAGGAGTAAGTTTGAGAATCTAATGTATGATCTGTTGTGCTATGAGTATCCTTCGGAAAAAGTACATAAGACAGACTCGTCTCGAGGAGGAGACGGTGGAATTGATATTTTCGTGGAGCGGGATGGTGGTGTTGATATTTATCAATGCAAGTTTTTTCTTGATAAAGTGGAAAACGTGCAGTGGAATCAGATATCAAACTCTTTTGATAGTTCTTTAAAGACTGCTAAGAAGGATGATATTAAAGTGATGAAATGGTATCTTTGTACACCATTCATCTCAAACAGAGATCCGGTAGGACCATGGAAACGATGGAATCAATTTGTCAATGAAAATGTCGAAAGAATTGAAGAATCTATGGAATGGCTCGACGGTGCCAGGATTATTCAGAAGCTTGAGAAGCCGGAATTAGGAGATTTAAGAGTCAAATATTTCACAAGTGATGAAATAGTTACTCAGAAAGAAGGAGCAGTTGAGAAGGCCGCCTATCGACAAGAGAAAGATAAAACCACAAAAATTCACATTACGGCAGATCCTCATCCAAAGGTATTTATATCGTACAATTGGACAACGGAAGAATACAAGAATAGGGTCTTAAACCTCGCAACAAGGCTAAGGAATAACGGTGTGGATGTTATTCTTGATCAGTGGGATTTGAAGCCGGGGCATGATAAATATGCATTTATTGAGCAGAGTATCCGCGATGCAGACAAAGTGCTGATTCTATGCGATAAGAGTTATACTAAAAAGGCGGATAATAGAAGCGGTGGAGTTGGAGCGGAAACACAAATCATCACACCAGATGTTTATGGAAAACATAAGCAGGAAAAGTTTATTCCAGTTATCATGGAGACTCCGAAGGCTGTTCCATCTTATCTAAAAAGCAGATTTGCAGTTTTTTATACGAAAGATGAAAAAGAAGAATTTTTAGCCCTTTGTCAAGCGATATATGGTGTGTCCGGTGCGAAGAAACCTCCAGTAGGAGAGATAGCGATTGAGTGGCTGACAGGGGACTCTTCAGATTCTATATGCTCAAAACGTTTTACGTTGAATAAAGGCGATAGGAACTATGAACTGGGGTGTTATCCCCAAGGAGAAAAAGGCGAAGTAAAACCTTTACTCTGGCGAGTGTTAGACGTTGACGCTGAAAATAAAAAAGCTCTTCTTATCACGGAAGATTTGATTGTCTGTCGTCGGTATCATGAAGAATGTGAGAACATAACATGGGAGGATTGCGACCTCCGAAAGTGGCTTAATGAAGGTTTTATCAAAGAGGCGTTTGACGAAAAAGAGAGAAGTGAGATAGCACTAGTATGCAATCAGAATCCCGATAATAAGAAATATAGAACATGTGGCGGAAATGTAACAAAAGACAGAGTCTTTATACTAAATATTGATGAAGCAAATAAGTATTTTCGAGATGACATGGATCGAAGAGCGGCGGTGACTCAATATGTGAAGCGGAGTGGTAGCTTTGGCGTAAGTAGTTGCAATTATACTACATTAGATGATCGGAATACAGGATGGTGGTGGCTACGGCTACCAGGCATCGGTGGTAATCACGCATCCGTTGTCTCTGCCGATGGTCGTGTCGACGTCTTTGGCAGATATGCCGACAACAATGATGTTTCTGTGCGCCCCGCTTTATGGCTGAACTTGTAAAATGAAATCTTTCGAGTCCTCTTTGGAGATCACTTTGATCCGCTGCGCGGCATCACTTGAAGAAACAAATGTGGGTAAAGCCCAGGACTTGTCGAGGCTGTAAAAATAGTCTATGATGGAGCTGTTGGATCATTGATGGCACCATGAAATGGAGGCTTAGAGACATGAAAACAAAATTATGCGGACCTGCGCTCCGTCAGATCAGACAGACTTTTACATATACGGAAAATGATATCGGCGATGACAGGCATCTCAGCCACTTCGGCCTTAATTTTGCCGTGCACAGCTATGAGATTGAAAATGTCGGTCACCTCTGCGCAATGACGCTGAAAGCCTTCGGAGGTCTCATGACTATGGAGACGATCGTCATCAGCCCGATGAAGAAGGATGTTCCTCTCTTCAACATGGATAGGGTCACCGCTTTCGGCAAGGACACGCTGCTCATTGAGATTTATGACACGCAGCTTGAGCCTCTTGGGGACGAAGTGCAGATGGAGTTCAAGGAACTGCTCGATCGGGACAGCGCTCTCAGTGATATCGAGAGTGAACCGCACTGGTATGACAGCATCCGCTATCCGTTCAGCTACGCGAAAGCCGGGAAGGGACTTGAAGAGCCGTTCAAGCGGGCACAGAAAGATTATCTGGCAACCTACCTGAAGCTCCTTGCGGAAGCGCCGGATTGTGATGAGGAAGCTAAGCTGGCAAAGAACCGCGAGTATGCTGAGAAGCTTGTTTCAAATAAAGGACCCGCGGTCGACACGATGCGGAACCATTTTGGGGATGAGACGATGCGAAGGGTGGTTCTTCAGCATATGTATGGTGTTGTAGGAGGACAAGCAGAGCAGGAATGAGGAACTAAGAGAGTTCATACTGCAGATAAAAGACACAGAGGCTGCCACATCAGAAACTGACACCACTTTATTTGGTGGTGTGTAGTCCTGATATGACAGCCTCTGTCTTTCGAGGTGCCGCAAGGGCACGGGGGGCATTATTTAACCTTATGATGTATGTCCCAGCTGTTTCCTCAGATCCTCGTTGGCCTTTTCGACGTTCAGTCTTGTGAGGATCAGAGTGACCAGAAGGTTGAAGCACATCGGCATCCAGAGATACATGATGTGGAGCATGTTGATGCAGGAAGCGCTCTGCACGGCTGCGCCGCCGACGTAGCCGGAGAAGGCAAGCAGCCAGCCGGCAAGGGCTGTACCGATACCGCCGCCGAGCTTGGTGCCGAGCGATGTGCAGGAGTACATTGTTCCGTCTACACGCTTGCCGCTGGTAAGGTAGGTGTACTCGGAGCAGGTCGCGATCAGGGCGTTCATGTCACCCTGCAGCGGGCTCATACCGAAGGCAGCGATAGCTGTACATGCAAGCATCAGCGGAACAGAGCCCAGGTAGCCGGCAATGACGACGCCAAGTCTTCCCAGAGTGCCGATCGTATAGCCGGTGAGGTTCAGCTTGTACATGCCGCCCCACTTGGCAACAAGGGTCGGTGTGAACAGAAGACCGATGATCATAGGGATGTTGATCGCCCAGGAGAAAACACCGAGCAGGTTAGCGTTCTTCAGGACATAGGTCATGAAATAGATACCCATGTTGAGAGTGGCGGAATAAATCTGCATCAGGATGTAGGAGGCGCAGATCATCAGGTAATATTTGTTCTTAATGAGAAGCTTGAAGGCATCGATCAGGTTGTATTTCTCCTCCTCTGTCACTTCCTTCTTGACTTCGTCCTCAGCCAGCTCTTCCGGTGACAGCTCTCTGACAGAGAAGACGGAGAGGCTGTTGGAAATGATACCGACGATCGCGTAAATGATGGCCACTGTGCGCCATGCGGCAGCACCGCCGCCGAAATATGCGACCATGCCGACGGTGATTGTCTGGATCAGCATGCTGGTGCCGAAAGCGAACATGAATCGGATGGAGCCCATCTCAACACGCTCATGATTATTCTTTGTGACAAGAGCGGTGAGCGCTGAGTAGGCGATATTATTGGCTGTGTAGAAGCCGGCATTGAGGAGCGTGTAAGCGATAAAGAACCACGCGTACTGGGCGGTCGCGCTTATATCCGCCGGGATGCAGAAGATGGCCACAAGGCAGACGGCGCAGCCGAAGAAGCCGTAGAACATCCACGGACGGGCCTTGCCCATTTTCGTATGTGTCTTGTCGATCAGAGAACCGAAGAAAATATCACTCACACCGTCAAAGAGCTTTGATACGGCAATCAGTGTGCCGACGATACCGGCGTTCATTCCGACTGTGTCGGTTAGGAAGATCATTACAAATGCAGATAGCAGGGCATACACAACATTGCCCGCAATATCTCCGGATCCGTAACCGACTTTGTTATACCATTTCAAATATGTTTTCTCTTCTTTCATGGTAACCCCCTTAATAAAGAATCTGTAAAATCTTTGCGCGCCCGTGGCGGGAGCAGCTTTATCGGAACGGTGCTCACTGATGCATGCTCCCGCCGGGTTTTGTGTATGAAAGGATACGAGTTAAAGTTTTATAAGGAACACAAAATTATAGTTGTCCGTATCGACCCGATACTCCTCGGAGAGATCCGGTCCGCAGCTCTTTGATCCGATACCGGCCATCTTATGGTCAATGCACAGGACTGTAGAGCCGCACGGCGTAAGCTCGTAATTGTGGCGTTTCGTCTCGAGTTCTTCCTGCGTGTAGACTGAGGCGTTGAATGAGAAGGTGTTCTCATCTCCGGTCGCCACCGTGAATGTAAGCCCGTCGCCTTCAAGGCGGACATAGTCGCAGCCGGTATGGCTGCCGTTCTCCTGCGGACGGATATAATCCTCGAGCAGATCTGCTACGGATGACTGATACGTTCCATGCTTTCCGCTGCGGCATTTGTCAATGTAGCTCTCGTGAGGTCCGATGCCGTAGTAGGTGACTTCGCCCAGCGCCGGATCTAGGAAGAGTCGCAGGCCGATTCTCGGGAGCGTCAGGAATTCGCGGTCTTTTTCCGCTGCTATTTCCATCCGAATCGATCCGTCGGGGTAGATGCTGCAAATGGCCTCGATCCGCAGTATCGGCTGCACCGACATTGCCGCTACTGACTGCCGGATCCTGACGACGACGGCATCAGCCGTGTTTTCCCAGTCCACGCTGTAAGCTCTGGTGACCGTGTGGTCCAGACGCTCGAATTTCCAGCGCTCCATGATGGGCGTATCGTTGTCGGTCGGCGCACGCCAGAGGTTGAAATCCACCGGCTTCGTAAGAATCTCCCTGCCGTTTTTCACCAGTGAGGTGAAGCGTCCGGAGAGGGTATCCAGTGTGTAGGTAAAGTTGCTGCCCTCGATGACAAGGTCTGTGCCTGTCTCCGTCACTTCCGGAAGGGATGCTGACGCGGTCTCGCTGCCTGCATTTGCAGAGGAGGATGCGGTAGTTTCTGCATTTGCAGAGGAGGATGCAGTAGTTTCTGCATTTGCAAATGGGAACATTGCCGCCGCTGTCTGATTTCTCTGATCCGAAGTCCTGATCTCGATGTCATCAAATCCCAGTTCATGTCCTGCCGGCAAACCCTGAAGCGGATTTGTCAGGACGTATGTGACACAGAGGAAACACCTTCCCTTCTCCGGAATCTCGAGAGAGAGCGGGACTTTGGCACATTCGTGAGGCGGCACAGGCGGGAGACTCAGAGAACCGTTCGCGATCTCATCTCCGTCCAGCGTCAGGCTGTAGTCAGCCCTGACATAGGGGGACAGATCCAGGAAGTCCAGGAAGCTTTCGACGGTCAGCGCACCCTCATCCGCATCGTAGGATGCCCGGAGCGGGCGGTGGACATTTTTGAATTCCAGGAGGCCCGTGTGAGGCGTTCTGTCTGGATAGACGAGTCCATCCAGGCAGAAATTTTCGTCGTGCTGCAGCTCGCCGTGGTCTCCGCCGTACCAGTACATAGCTTTGCCATTTTCGGCGACTCCCTTGTAGATCGCGTGATCGCACCATTCCCAGACAAATCCTCCGCAAAGACGCGGATATTTCTCAATCAGATCCCTGTATTCCTTAAAATCTCCGGGACCGTTTCCCATGGAGTGGCAGTATTCGACCAGGAGGAGCGGCTTTTCCGGGTCATCGGCCAGATAGTCGGTGACATCAGAAAATGGCGGATACATTCTTCCGTAGAGATCAATATTTGACATATCGTATTCACGGTCAAATGCAGCATAGTACGCGCTCTCATACGTGGTGAGTCTTGTCGGATCGACAGTCTTTGTCCATTTGAGGGATTCCTCGAAGGTGCAGCCGTATCCGCATTCATTTCCCATGGACCAGACGAGGATACACGGACGATTTCTGTTCACGAGGACCATGGAGCGAACTCGATCGAGTGTCGGCTCGATGAAATCAGGATTATCGGCGATCCGCACATGTGCCAACCGCATACGCTCGTTGTAGTCGTCTTCGTTGTAGCTGAGAGGTCCGGTGCCGTGGCTCTCATTGTCGGCTTCATCGATCACGTAGTAACCAAGTTCATCACAGATCTGGTAGAAATAGGGCACATTTGGATAGTGGCTGGCCCGAACTGCGTTGAAGTTGTACTTTTTGATCATGTAGAGATCCTGCTCTATCCGGGATCTGCTCTGCACTTCCCCCGTGATCGGGTCCGATTCGTGCCGGTTCACGCCGCGGAACTTGATTGGGGCACCGTTCAGATAGACAACGCCATCCTTCAGGCAGACGCTGCGGAAGCCGACGCGCTCGGTGATGGTCTCGTGTTCCGTCCCGATGATGAGTGTGTAGAGGTTCGGAGTCTCAGCATTCCAGAGGAGCGGATCTTTGACTCCCAGATGTATTTCCGACTCTCCGCTCAGGGAGGCTTCTAGAATAGTCCTGGCTGCGCTGCCGGTTTCCGGAGTCTTGGAATCAGCGCTGCCGGTTGTTGAAGTCTCGGAATCATTGCTGCCACTTTCAGGGTTCTCGAGAAGCTTCAGGCTGACCGGAATGGGCTCCCCGCTGAATGTGAATTTTATACTGAGATCCGCTGTGTGGAGATCTTCCGACAAATCTGTTGTGATAACATAATCCGTGATACGGTTCTTCGGACGGTTCAGCAGGTAGACATCCCGGATAATACCGGACATGCGGAACTTGTCCTGATCTTCCAGATATGAGCCGTCGCACCACTTGAGGACAAGGACTGCCAGATGGTTCTCACCTTCGGTGAGATAGTCCGTCACATCGAACTCGGAGACGTAGTGGGAGACCTGGCTGTAGCCGACATAGTTCCCGTTCAGCCAGACGTAGAAGCAGGAGTCGACTCCTTCAAAAAACAGGAAGGTACAGGGGGCATCCGGGTCTTTGTGCCATGTGAACGTGTGGGTGTAGGCACCGCACGGATTGTGCTGCGGCACATAGGGCGGGTCGAACGGGAATGGGAAGCGGATGTTGGTGTATTGGTGTTCGTCGTAGCCCTTCATTTGCCAGCAGAAGGGTACTACTTCCTCCTTCCACGCGTCATCAGGCTTGAAGTCCGGGAGATAGAACGCTTCTCGCAGTTCATGAATACTTGAATAGTAACGGAAGTTCCAGGCGATGCCGCTCAGCATCTGCAGCCGGTCGGAATCTTCCCTCGGCGGCAGGACTGATAGAGTGCGGGGCGGCGTAGACGTGGGTATGAAGTAACTGTGGACCGGCATGGTGTTCTGATGCAGGACAGACAGATCTTCATACAGTCTTGGTACGAGCACTATGGTATCCTCCTTTCTTGGTGTGTGAGGAAGGTAACTGCGAGACTTTACGTTTCGCAGCTACCTGACTGAGATGATAAGACTTGCACGGGGGAATGCCCTGCGGTAGAAGGTCGAAAACGCGGGCTGCATTTGCCAGGGCATAGTCT
>JAFWIM010000082.1 GCA_017514845.1 Lachnospiraceae bacterium | reverse complement strand
TCCGACTGCTTCATAAAATAGTCAAGAGTGTCATTCATCCAGCCAAGGTCCCACTTGTAATCGAATCCGAGACCGCCCAACCAGGTCGGCTTCGTCCCGCCCGGATAGGATGTGGAATCCTCCGCGATCAGCATGGCTGTCGGATGCAGCCTGTGAAGGCCTTCGTTCAGCTGCTTCAGGAAATCGACAGATGTCTCGTTCACACCGCGCTTCTCATCTCCCATCCAGTAGATGACCCGGCTTATGGCGTCCATTCGCAGACCGTCGAAATGGTATTCAGCCAGCCAGTAATTAGCCGCTGACATCATGAAGCTCATGACTTCCCTGCGGGCATAGATAAAATTGCGGGTTCCCCACTCACTGTCGGAGACATCGCTTGCCGGATACTCATAGAGCTCGGTGCCGTCGTATTCTTTGAGGGCGTAGTAGTCATTTGCAAAATGGGCAGGAACAAAATCGACGATAGCGCCGATGCCCGCATTGTGCAGCCTGTCGATCAGCTTCTTGAGCTGTGCTGCCGTGCCGTAGCGCGATGTCGGCGCGAAAAATCCTGTCTGCTGATATCCCCAGCTCCCGTCAAACGGGTGCTCGGCCAGCGGCATGAACTCAACATGAGTAAAATGATATTTTTTCAAATACGCAATCAAATCATCCGCGATCTCATCATACTTGTACCAACCGTTCGGGTCGGCTTCATTTCGCTTCCAGGAACCCAGATGCATCTCGTAGATATTGAGAGGTTTATCGTAATTGAGGGTTCTCTCCTTCATCCATTTCTCGTCAGAGAAATAATATTCGTCAAGATTCCTTATGATTGACGCGAAATTCGGACGGAGCTCCATCCCGAAGCCGTACGGGTCGCAGTGCTCAATGCGGCCAAGCTTGCTGTAGACAGCATACTTATACATCTGCCCGACCTTAGCCTCCGGGATCGTGATCTCAAAAAAGCCTTTTCTCTCTCTGTCTGACATAAAAGTGTCTGTCCAGCCGTTGAACTCGCCGAGAACTGCCACCTTGTCGGCATTAAGCGCAAATGTCCTGAAAGTCACTCCGCCGTCCTTTTCGGAATGCGCGCCGAGATACGTGTATACATCGAACGCCTTACCGTCATAAAACTTCTGAAAATCCATATTTTTTCTCTCCCGCAACTGTCCTTCAGTGAAATTTCCTTTTACTACTTTATAGTAAATTAACGCATTTTGTCGATAGACACTTCCTCACTTTTGTATGTCTTTAACGCGCTGCAGGGTAACAGTTCAGACAGGCTGTTCTTACATCCCGGTTCCGGCAGCAAAGCATTCATCTTCGTGAGAAAAACATTGTCGGTCCGACTGAGAGATCGCGAAGGCGGCTTGACGCCTGCGCAAGCTCGCAGGGAAGGGCCGACGTTTTTCGATGAAGATGATGCTTGCGGCCGGATTCAGGAACTTTCATACAGCCTGTCTGAACTGTTACGTCTGCAGACAAAAAGGCTGCCGCAATCACTGCGGCAGCCTCGTTGTGGTTATTCGTATGATTTATTCTTCAGCCTTTTTTGCTGCTTTTTTCTTAGTCGTCTTCTTAGCCGCTTTTTTCGGCTTGTCCTCGACATAATCGAACTCGAAGACTGCGCATCCGTATGGCGGAAGCTCGTAAGCAATTGAGTACGGTCTGTTATCACACTCACCCTCGACAGCCTTGTAGGTCTTCTTGGAGATCGGAGCGGTTCCGCCGTACTTCGGATCCATGGAGTTCAGGATCAGCTTGTAGTTCGTCTTTACCGGAACACCGCAGCGATAATCCGGACGTGCAATCGGTGTCATATTGAGGACGAACAGAAGGTTCTTCTTGCCGTCGGAAGACTTGCGCATGAAGCTGTAGATTGAGCGGTCAGCATCGTCGGCGTTGATCCATTCAAATCCGAGCGGATCGTAGTCTGTTCCGTGCAGGCACTGATACTTGCTGTACATCTTCCACAGAGTACGTACATAGTCCTTCAGCTGAGCATTGAGCTCTGTGCCAAGAAGGAACCAGTCGAGCTCACGAGCCTCGCTCCACTCTCTCTGCTGGCCGAATTCCTGGCCCATGAAGAGGAGCTTCTTGCCCGGGTGAGCTGCCATGTAGGTGTATGCAGCACGTAAATTGTGGAACTTGTCCTCGTAGATGCCCGGCATCTTGCTCCACATGGAGCATTTCAGGTGAACGACCTCATCGTGGGACAGAACGAGGACATAGTTCTCACTGTAAGCATAGGAAGTTGAGAAGGTCATCTTGTAGTGATTGCCCTTGCGGAACAGCGGGTCAAGCTTCATGTACTCAAGGAAGTCATTCATCCAACCCATGTTCCACTTGAGGGAGAATCCGAGGCCGTCATCTTCGACCTTGCCTGTGACCTTCGGCCAGGCTGTGGATTCCTCCGCGACCATGACAGCGCCTTTATTTCTGCCGAGCAGGCAGGAATTCATATGCTTGAAGAACTCGATTGCTTCGAGGTTCTTGTTCTCGCCGTACTTGTTGGCTACCCACTCGCCGTCCTTCTTGCCGTAGTCAAGATACAGCATGGATGCGACAGCATCGACACGCAGTCCGTCTACATGGAAGAACTCAACCCAATAGAGGGCATTGGCAAGCAGGAAATTCTTAACTTCCGGACGTCCGTAATTGAAGATCTTTGTGCCCCAATCCGGATGCTCGCCCTGGCGCGGATCCTTGTGCTCGTAGAGCTCAGTGCCGTCGAAGCATGCAAGACCTGCCGCGTCCTTCGGGAAGTGGGCCGG
>JAFWIM010000081.1 GCA_017514845.1 Lachnospiraceae bacterium | reverse complement strand
TCAAGTCTCGCTCGCGAGACTTGGCGCGGGATTCGGGTCAGCGCCAGCTGACATAATTCCCAACCGAATCCCTGCGCATCCTCGCGGAGCGTTTATCTCAGTGGGGGATTGTGACCCGCCACTGAGACAAGCAGGATATTGCTTTACCCACCGCTTACAGAAGCGGGGGTCTTCCCCACTGAGATAAATTATATCATATTTTATTCTGATAAATTACCTGCAGAGAATCCTTTTTCTGTGCAATTTATAAGAAACGTGAGGTGTCTGGTCAGGCTGCGTACCGTTTAAGGATCCGATGCAAACATCATCTTCATCGAGAAACAAATTGTAAGAAACAGTCTGTCAGAACTACATCAAAAAACGAACAACGGGTCCCGGTAAAACTCTCTGTCATGATGACACCGCACTCTATATATGATACAATAAGATATACATAATACATATTGTCGGCATAATAAAGTTATTGAATCATCTTTTTCGGTAAATTTTCCATATCTGCCGAAAAGAGCCCAACAAGGAAGGAGGAGAGTATCATGTACAAAACACGAAAACTAATATCCGCGCTTTTCGCCCTGACACTGGCCTTCACTCTGTGTGCCTGCGGCGGCGAATCGTCGTCCACCGCGCCGGCAGCTAAGCCGGAAAGCACCGTGGCTGCTGACACAGCTAAATCTGAAGCGGCAGAACCGGCAGAATCCACCGCTGCCCAGACTGAATCCGTCGCGGAAATCAGCGCCGAAGTTGAGCCCCAGAAGGTCGAGCTACCGGTTGAAGGCGAGTATAAAATATTCGCTGTTCAGTATGAAGGGTATCTGATTCACGCCGCGGAGATGGAGGTCGATTCCGTACTCACGCTGGGAGCAGACTCCAAAGGAAAAATGACTATGGGCGAGGACAGCATGGACATCGCCTCATGGACGCTCGACGGAAGCAAATGTACCATAACGATGGAAGATGAAAGCTCTGCCGATGCCACAGTGGAAAACGGTGTTCTTATTCTGGATCTTTACGGAGACGAAAGCATGGTCCTCTACTACTCGCAGGAAGAAGCGGATATCTCCATGTTCACACCGATGACAGCGGATGAAGTCCGTGCGGCAATGGAAGGCCGCATTCTGGAATCCAAACTCGGGACATTCTGGTCACAGCTCGACTCCGCCGATGCCATTCATCTGAGCTATGATCTGCATACGGAGTATATGGATGCCACTCAGAGCATCGACGCCTACTGTAAGGGCGGCATGTACTACTCCTACAAACTCACCAAAGTCTCCGGTTATGAAAACCCCAGCGTAGTCGTCTTCAGGGACAATACAGCCTACAATCTTGATCCTGTGAAAAAGACCGGTGTTATTGCCACCACCGTATCAAGCTCCTACTTCTCAGAAAATATCGAGAGGATGGACAGCCTGTACAGCGATATCTGGACTTACGCGCACGAGACAGACTGCACAGAGGAGACGAGGGAGAAAGACGGAGTCACCTATGATGTGGAGTACTTCCCGGCCGGCGAATATACCGCCGAGTGCACTTTCTATTTCGATGAGAACGGTCAGCTGGTCTATGTCGAGAAGGGTGCGCCTGTCATCGAAGGTCTCCAGGATATAGGCACATCTACGTATACAATCAAGGTGATCGACAATGAGGTGGATGAGGCTCTGTTCGATATTTCGGGGTATGAAATCACGGAATAAAACTTTCTTTCAGGGTCAAACCAAGAACGCCTCGGCGTTCTTGCCGCGCCGTTCAAAGTTTGAAGCACCTTAATTATTGTGCGGCTGCGATTCGCCGGATGATTTTAATCTATCCGGTATCGATAAGCGGGAAGTTTTAAAGATGATTATACCGCAGGTATAATTTACAAACATTTCTTCAGGTGGTATATTATTATATAGTTAATTAGAGGTCCCGCCCAAATCCGGACAATTTCGTCACGGCGGCTTAAAAGGCGGAGGAATCTCACATTAAAAATAACGGTTCACGCGGAATCGGGAAAGGAAAAAAGTTCAATGACAGCGATAAACAGACTCTTTAATCTTAATAGTGAATCAGCGCTCGCACTGCCTAAATATGATGGCCAGGGCTATACTTTTTCGTGTTCATTTGAGGATACTTATGGACGAAAATATCGCGTTATTGGACTCGGATCCTGACTTCAGGGAAAGGAGATTCCGGACCTAATAAGCAGATATAATCGCACCGCCTGCCTCGGATGAACCGGGCAGGCGGTTTTTTTCGTACAAACCCGGCAGAACGAGACGTGCCCACGACGTGGAGCCAGTCTTTTAGGGCACGAGTAAGCGGGATTTTTCCTGCCTGCTCGATTCATATGGGCAGCATACCATTTGCAATGAGAGGACAAAGAAGTGTTTGAGATAAAGGGAAAATTCAACACAGCCATCTGCTACGCGAAGGTCGTAGAGGAGGAGGCAATTGAGCAGATCCGCAGGATGTGCGACTACCCGATGACAAAGGGGTCCCGCATCAGGATCATGCCGGACGTGCACGCCGGAGCGGGGTGCACAATTGGGACAACGATGACAATTATCGATAAGGCAGTCCCGAATGTGGTCGGAGTGGATATCGGCTGCGGAATGTACACGGTCAATCTCGGGAGAAATGAGATCGATTTTGAGAAGGTGGACGAGGCAGCGCACTATATCCCGTCCGGCAAAAATGTATGGGAAGGCCGCAGTGAGCGTTTTGACCTTGAGGAGCTGCGCTGCTACAGAGAGCTGAAGGATACAAAGAGGCTCGAGCGAAGCCTGGGAACTCTGGGCGGCGGCAACCATTTCATCGAGATCGACGAGACCGGGGACGGAATGAAGTATCTGGTGATCCACTCCGGCAGCCGCAACCTCGGAAAGCAGGTGGCGGAATTCTACCAGAAGCTGGCTGTAAAGCTGGACAAGGGGTATGACGATTACCTGACAAAGAAAGATGAGCTCATTCGCACGTACAAGGAGCAGGGGCGGAAGAAGGAAATCCAGAAAGCCCTTAAGGCGCTCCATTTTGAGATGGTTGAGAGCGGATCCGGCATACCGGACGATCTGTGCTACTTGACCGGCAGATATCTGGATGACTATTTACATGATGTGGAGATATGCCAGAGATTTGCACGCAGGAACCGGGAGAAGATGGCCGAGATCCTGCTCGAGCGGACCGGCATAACAGGTAGCGACGCTTTCCACACGATCCACAACTATATTGATACGGACGAGATGATCCTGCGCAAGGGCGCAATAGCCGCTCACGCCGGGGAGAAGGTCCTCATTCCGATCAATATGAGGGACGGAAGCGTGCTGGCTGTCGGCAAGGGCAATCCGGAGTGGAACTACTCCGCACCCCACGGGGCAGGTCGAATCATGTCCAGGACCAACGCAAAGAACAACCTGAGCCTTGAAGAGTACATGAAGGAGATGAAGGGCGTCTACACCACATCTGTGAATGCGGCAACACTCGACGAGGCACCGATGGCATACAAGTCACTCGATGACATCATCGACGTGATCCGTGATTCTGTAGACATTATTGAAGTAATGAGACCGATTTACAATTTTAAGGCATCCGACTGACCTTCCCGGCCGGCCGGATGGCCGGAAAGGAAGGAAAAAATGTGTGTAATGCCGACAATTGATATGGCAGCGACCGGAAGGAACATCGAGGCAATGCGCAAGGCAGCCGGCTTCTCCGTGAGAGATCTGCAGGATGTCTTCGGGTTCGGGACCCCGCAGGCTATCTACAAGTGGCAGCATGGGGCTTCCATGCCGACCATCGACAACATGGTCATACTTGCGTCTGTGTTCGGCGTGAAGATCGACGACATACTGGTCGTCGGGGACGGTTCTTTTGACGCGTGACTTCACAATCTAATTATGTTACATTCTTATACGTAGGGATTTCCGGCCAATGTTCCGGTCAAATCCCTGCGTTCTTTATTCTGCCGTGACCGGCGCAAATTGTTATAAGGAGACACGACTATGTTATTCATCGAATACCCCAAATGCAGCACCTGCAAGAAGGCAAAGAAGTGGCTGGATGAGAACGGCATTGAGTACACCGACCGCCACATCAAAGATGAGAACCCCACCGCTGAGGAGCTTGCCGCCTGGCACAAGATGAGCGGCTATCCGGTCAAGAAGTTCGTGAACACGAGCGGTATGCTGTACCGCGAGCTGAACTTAAAAGACAAGCTTCCGAAAATGACCGATGAGGAAGTCTTCGCTCTGCTCGCAACAGACGGCATGCTGGTCAAGCGGCCGATCATTGTCACGGAAAAATATGTTCTCACCGGCTTCAAAGAGGCCGAGTGGCAGGAAAAAATGAAGAAATAAGAGGACAGTTCACGCCGGTTTTATAAAGCTGATCGGCAGGAAAAGACGAGGAAATAATGGGACACTTTTATTTTGTAAGGCACGGGCAGACCGTGTGGAATGGTCAGCTTCTCGGAGATTGAATCTCCGAGCTTGCTGGTCCGCCGCGGGAGTCTTTCTCTGCTTCGCAGGCGGAAAAGCAACCTTGTCCGGATACAGCAGGCGCGCCACCCTTCCCGCAGGATAAGGTGGTGGAGGTCCGCC
>JAFWIM010000080.1 GCA_017514845.1 Lachnospiraceae bacterium | reverse complement strand
GGGATTGGCTATGATGATACAGTACAGTGCAAGATTGCAGGTATCAATCATCAGGCGTGGCTTCTCTCATGCACCAAAGACGGTCAGGATATGTATCCGGAGATCAGGAGAAGGGCTCTCCTTTATAATCAGGGCAAGCTTGATATCGGCAGCTTCGAAGACAGGCTCCGCATGCTTATGATGGATGAAGAGTGGGATAAGGAGAGAATTGCGCGTGCCCGAGAAGAGTATGACCTTTATCAGTCATCAGGGAAACACTATGATATGGTCAGACTGGAGTTGATGCGCAGATTCGGCTATTACATTACAGAGTCCAGTGAGCATTCGTCTGAATATACTCCTTACTTTATCAAGAAAGAGTATCCGGAATTGATTGACCGCTATTGTATCCCGTTGGATGAATATCCCCGCAGATGTATCAGGCAGATTGAGGATTGGAAGAAGCGGGGCCATGAGCTGACTGACAATCCGTATCTTAGCCATACCCGCTCAAAAGAATATGCAAGCTATATTATGGAGGCAATGGAAACGAACAAGCCTGCAAGAATCGGAGGCAATGTGCTGAACCATGGCTTGATCACCAACCTGCCTGGCAACGCATGTGTGGAAGTTCCCTGTCTGGTCGACCGTAACGGTGTGCAGCCGTGTTATGTAGGTGACCTTCCGGAGCAGTGCGCTGCCCTCAATCGTACCAACATCAATGTGCAGCTGATGACTATAGAGGCAGCTATGACACGCAGAAAGGATGCCATTTATCAGGCAGTAATGCTGGATCCTCATACAAGTGCGGAACTTTCCATCGATGACATTGTTGCTATGTGTGATGAACTGATCGAAGCCCATAGTGGCTGGCTGCCTGCATATCACTAAGCAGGGATTTCGACATATCGAGATTGGAGTATTATCATTTAGCCGGCAAAAAGCTGTGAGGGGATGGAAGCCGTTTTTGCGGACATAAAAAAGGCACTGGGTAAGTGCCTTTTTTATAATTGCAACCTTCTGCCGCTTTGCGCGCATTCCAGGCCATCAGCACTGTCAACGCACCACGCGATACATGGGGCTGACCAGCGATCTGCTGTCACTGTCAACGGAATATGCGGAAAAGACTCTGCTGATCGGAACCGAGGCAACCAGAATGACCGCGAGCAGATAAGAGGATGAATGTTAAAAGTATATAAGTTATGATGGACTGAGCCGGGTCAATGCCTCTTCAGCCTGTGTATTACCGAGAGCGGCTGCTTTCTTATACCACTCGAGCGCCGGGTCTGTAACGCCGTACTTGTTTTCCAGACACCATCCGGTCATGTAGGCACCGTCGGCATCGCCCGCGTCAGCAGCCTTTCGATACCAGAAGTAGGCTGTCTCCGGATCAGCGTGTACTCCGTATCCGGTCTGGTACATGAGCCCGAGGTTGTACATGCCCAGCGCGTTCCCCGTGAGGGCCAGCTTTCTCATCCATATGAAGGCTCTATTGTTGTTTTGCTTCGTTCCGATCCCAAACCTATAGCAAAGAGCAAGGTTATATATACCCAGATCGTAGCCCTTCAGGGCACTTTTTTTGTACCATTTATAGGCTTCTACGGGATCCTTTTCGACACCCATCCCTTTCTCATAACAAATCGCGGTATGGAACATGCCTGTGGCATTGCCTGCATTTGCAGCTTTCAGACTAAGATCAAATGATTTTTTACGGTCCTGTTCTGTCCCGATTCCGTCGTCATAGCAGTTTGCCAGAGACATCATGCAGACGGTATCCCCAAGTTCCGCTCCTTTTTGGCTCCAGTAGAAGGTTTGAGAATCATCCTTTTCAATCCCCCATCCGTGTTTATAACAGTCGATCAGGAAGACCATGGCCATCGTATTTCCCTGTTCTGCGGAAGACTTCAGGAAAGCGACATCTGCCGGTTCGATTACATCCTTTTGACTGATTGAGACGATTGCCGCCCCGTAAATATCATAGTTCAACTCATCATTTTTTTTGCTGATAAGGTTATTCTGCCAAAGCAGTGTGCCTATGATAGCCGCAATCACAGCGGCCGTGAGTCCGGTTATAAGGGCTGTACGGATCTTTCGCTGCTTTTCCCGGTCCACCAACCGGCCGAAGCGTACATGAAGAAGGATTGATACTACTTTTAGGAAAGCCTTGTTCTTTCCGATTTCATGGATGTTGGCGCCGAGAATGGTATATCCTTCGGTGCTGCGAAGCGCTTTGGGAAAGCATTCCAGCGCAGGATCGTCGCTTTCGGGCTCGCCATCCACGATGAACGGAATGATTTTGTCGATGCGTCCCAGAGAGATGAAATATTGTACTTCCTCATTTACCCATGGAGAGGCTGCGCTCGCTGGCGAGCAGATCACAATCAGATACTCTGAGACATCCAGATTTTGACGCAGGGAATCCTGCAGCCCTGTACCTGCAAGGTCGGTCTGATCCCTGAATATGCGTAACTTTTGGCCGCGCGGTCGATCACCTCTCATGTCATTGGGAATAGGGAAGGTCTCGAGCTTTCGCTGCAGCCATTTGCCCCAGTTCTGATTGCGATGGCTGTAACTGATAAACGCGTCAAAAGTGTATTCGGATTTGTCGTTCATTTGTTCCATGATACTTCTCTTTTCGTATAGATGAACTGCGAGAGACAGCAGTTTCGTTAAGCGCGTAAAGCTTTCGACATATTACAATTATACTATATAAGACCTCATGCGAGGAATTCTTAACATGGGTAATTTACTGCATCTCATCCCACACGCTTGCAACAGCTTCCAGGATTTGATCCGATGCGCCCGCATTCTCAATGACCGCGGTATATCCGCGGAGTGTCTTGGCCTTGGAATAGAGACTTGTGGCGTGCCGGTTGATGAAGATCCGGGCTTTGCGTTTGCCGTTCCGTGCTTCCTGGATGACATTAGTGCCGGCGGAATTGCCGTCCAGAGCGATGACCACCGAGGGGCGTCGCTTGAAGATTTCATATGCGAAACTCTTGTACAGACCCATTCCGACGGGCTCAATGGAAATACGGATACCGACACCGCTCTTTTTGAGCCGCGAAACTTCTTCCGGTGTCAGATGCGTCGGAACCATAGCGAATATTTCAAATCTGTTTCCGCACAGGTGTACCAGCTCTTTTTCATAAGCCAGCATCCTGTGGCCAATCACAAAGAAGACTTTGTCCGGATCCGCATTGCCTGCAATTCTGCGCAGCAGATCCATGGCCCATTCCTGCATCCGTGTCTGTCGCCGGTCCGTATTGAAGCTTCCGCCCAGAAGGATGACCGGGACCTTGTCTGTGGGCATTTCTCTAACTTGATCCCCGAGGCTACCCAGGCTCTCAAGCCGTCCGCGGCCGATCATGAGGGTCTTGTCAGGAACCGGTTCTTTCCGGATCCGATCCGCAAGAAAGGTTTCCGGATCACAGCTTCCGCAAAGTTTGGCAAATGAAGCCTGCTTCAGACAAAAGGTCTCCATTGAGGATGTAAGAACGCGGTCTTCAGCCTTTCGCATAGCCAGCATATCATCGTAGGTAAGGTCGAGCATACGCTCGAGGGCAAGCTGCTCGTCAATGGAATCCGTCCCGTAAATAGCGCCGCCGTCAGTTCCCTGAACGCAGGAGATTCCATAGGACAGATACTGTTTAAGAGGATGATGCTCAAGTACGCTAAGATTGTTGAGACGGACGTTGGAGGTCAGCTGGAATTCCAGTACTGCGCCGGTCTCTCTGAGGTCTTCAATCAGCTGTTTGCCTCTTCGGGAACGGAGATTGGCCGTAAAGAGACCATGGCCGATTCTCATGGGAGGCATGGGCTGTCCGGGGGTAAGAGAGCTTTTGACGCAGCGAATGCTTTCCGCGACGTTGTTGCGCAGGGAATCATTCTCTCCTGCATGGATTCGAATAACAAAGCCCGGATGAGCGCCGGCAATTGATACCAGCTCCCGAATCAGAGGCTGAAGATCGCGGATGTCATTAATTTCTTCGCCGATAATATCGGATCCTGCCACGTAGGGATCACAGGCGATAGCCCTGAGAGTCCGGACCTGATCCTGGACTACCCGCTGGGGCTCGACCTGATCCCGGACGATGGTCAGAGGGATTCTTCGGAAAGAGGCCAGAAAACGGAGCACTACACCTGTCTCCCGGCTGATGGCAGGCATGGATGCGTGGATCTGTCCGAGCAGCGCTGCCGCCGAATCCGGCTTGACAAGACCGGTGTCAGAGATCTCCATGTATGAGATGCCGCGCTTCTGACAGCCCCTTGCTATCCAAAGCAGCTTATCCTGCAGAAGCGAAAAGTTCGCGTAATTTGGATTTTTCCGGTCTGCCTGCATTTGGATCAGGGCTTCGGCAATCTCTCTGTCAGGGACTGTCGGATAAGAAGTGAGATTCACGGGATCCTCCGCAGCCTGTCCTTTAGTGAAGACATAGCGGTACAGGTAGACTTTTTCGAGGTTCGAAAATACAGCCTGACCATCCTTTAAGATTGACAGGGAGGCCCGGATCCGAGGCAGGTTATAGACGGTATTCTCAGGATCCGCCAGTATAAAATCGGCGAAATTGATGAAGGTGTTGTCATTGATTCTGCGGGTCAGATACTTGCCTTTGAGCGGAGAGTCTTTGAAGCGTTTCGCGGCTGCTTCGCGTCGTCCGGCCAGCAGTTCTTCCTGGGCAGGAGTGCAGCGGAGCTTCAGCTTGCGGATATAGTAAAGCGGGTATCGAATCTGATGATGTATGCCCAGGGCAATCAGGATATCGGGATCCAGATTGGCATTCATGTGGGTGTGGAGGTCTGTCCGGAACTTGTAATCTCTGGGGATATAGGTCTTGACCAGCGTCTGCCATGTGCCCAGATTGTAGCTTTTGGTCTGGCTCATAAGGGTCTTTGCGATGGCAGGGATGGAGGCTTTGCGCTCGATTGTTCCGTCGGGGTATATATTTGCAACTTTTGTGTCTCCAAGCCGCAGAATATAAACCGCCCTGTTTCTGTCATCGATATAGCAGGGAATCTGCCCACGCACGATTTTGAGACCATCGTCGTCAAAGCTGAGCGTAAGACCGCAGAGGCGGGCAAGGTTGGTGATGAGGTTGCCCGTCGCGTGGTTGGGGGTGCGCAGCACATAGGAGAGGGTCTCCCCCTCCATATAGAGATCTACGATGATATCCTTTTCTTTATCCAGATAGAAATGTCCGAAAACTGACATGTTCTGCCTCCATGCGGGAGAGTATAGTATGCAATTATCATATCACATTGCTAGGTTTCTGATAAGCATAACGTAGGGATGGGGATATTGGAAAGCCGATTGTTATTATGGTTTTACAGTTTTATCATCTCTATGAAAAGCATATGATGACGTTCGCCATGTAGAAAAAACTATGACAATAGGACTTATGAGGTATATAATATAAAATTGCATGTTTAATTTATGTGAGGGATTATATATGGAAAACTTCTTATACTGGAGCTTTGCCAAAAAAACAGTGCTTCTTTCCTTTATTCTGCTTATCGTATACCATTGTATGTTTCCGGAATTATTTACGGCTACATATAGCGATACTGAGTCTTTATTAGTTGTGACAGTCGTATTTATGCTTTGTTCATGGTCCGGTATTTTGGAAGGTGTTATTATAGCTTTTTTCTGTCTGTTCGCCAAAGGTTTACTAAAAAATAGGACAGCGGTTTTTATTGCGATAGTCTTGGTGATAGTTTTTATATTAATTTGGTACAGTAATACTATTTTGTATTGGATAATATCTTTTATTCTTTCTATGATATATGCAATAGTGATTGCACTTTCATTTGAAAATCAAGTTGCCGCTAAGCCCTTCGGGTTCATATGTCCACTGATTATTACCTTTGGCGCATCAATGATGCTTCGCAAGGAATCACGGCACAGCAAAGGAGTAGAAGATGAATAACAAAAATTGGATAGCCCTGATACTAGGCTTATTATTGATCTTATACAATGTGTTTGTATTTTTTCTTTATGCTGTCGATAAATACAGGTCCGGCCGGAATGCCAATCGTATCCCGGAGAAAGTTCTTTTACTCAGCGCGTTCCTCTTCGGGAGCATGGGAGCCATGCTGTTTATGGAAATAGCGCGGCACAAGACAGACGACAGAAGAGATCCCCGAAAGAGAATATTCACCAAGGGTATTCCTCTCAGCTATATATCGCAGATACTGCTGATTTTCTTCTGGGACAGATACCATGGGGACATATTATATATAACTTGTGCAGTGCTGTACTTCGCCATCGTTATACTTGTCACAAAAAACTGGAAAAGCACACATGCTATAAACAGGCAGGCAAATTCTCGCAGGATGCATTGATCAAGAGCTTTTGCCCTGCTTGCTTTTTTCACTCAAGCCACTTATACTTTTTTCAAAGAAATCAAATCATTGAGAAACGGAGGAGGATTTGATCGTGAACGAGAATATCACAAAACGCAATGCTCTTTTGGCTGAAAAAGTAATAAAAGGTCTGGAATCCAGAAACATGACGGGATATTACGCTGCAACAAAGGAAGAGGCAAAAGAAATTGCTCTGCAGCTGATCCCGGAGGGAAGCTCCGTCACGATGGGCGGCGCTATGAGCGCGCATGAAATCGGTCTTGTAAAAGCTCTTGCAGAAGGCAACTATAATTTCATCGATCGTGATCAGTATACGGATAAGCGTGCTGCAATACTGATGGCATACGATGCTGATTTCTTCCTGTCCAGTGCGAATGCTATGACAGAGGACGGCGTGCTCATTAACATTGATGGGAACGCAAATCGCGTGTCCGCAATTGCGCAGGGACCTCGCAAAGTCATATTTATCGTTGGCATGAACAAGGTATGTAAGGATGTCGATGGCGCCATGAAGCGCGCAAGAAATGTTGCTGCACCCACGAATGCGCAGCGCTTCGGCCTCTCAACGCCCTGCGCGAAGACCGGCTCCTGCATGGACTGCAAGTCACCGGATACGATCTG
>JAFWIM010000079.1 GCA_017514845.1 Lachnospiraceae bacterium | reverse complement strand
GCACAGAGACCGGCTCCTGCGCGTTCCTGTTGTAATAGCTCAGCTGGGATTCCTCTTTTCCGAGTTCGAATCCCACGAGTACATTCCGAACTTCGTTCAAAACTCACCCTCCAATGTGAACAGCTGCCTGACGACCTGTTCCGCCTTTTCGTATTCTGTAATGCTTTCTTTGAGCTTCTCCGTATCTCCCTCGCTCTTTGCGATGAGGATCCGGTTAATCATCTGATAGCGGCTTCGGCCGCCTGCGTCCGTGACTTCCGCTGTCACTGTGTGTTCCTCACTCTTCCAGACAAGATCGTCCCGCCGCACAGTCACATAGTACGTCAGCGATTCGCCGTAGAAGAGAATGAACTCCCTCGAGAAAATTCCCATATACATATGGCTGAGCGGCATGGTCTTATACTCTGTATCCTCGTCGCTTGACAGGTGATAGTGGAGCATGACCTCATCCGACTCGCCGGCCGCCTGCTCGATGAAGACGCGATCCTCCAGCTGATAGGGCGAGATCAGTATCTCCGGCAGATCCTTGAAAAAGGCGAATCTGAGCTTTGACGCGGCACATTCTTCCAGAACTGTCTCTGCAAATGTCTCCTGCTGCAGCGTAAGGCTCTCCCTCTTGGAATATGTCAGTAGAAGCGCTATTCTCCAGAGCTGGGCGGATACGTCGTTCACCTGGAACTGCTCTTCGATGTATGCCGCCGCATAGTCGTCGAGCGGTGCGTTCGTCCGAAGGCATCTGATCGAAATGAAGGAGATGTAGTCACTTGCGGCTTTACCGCCGCCCCCGGACATCACATAGCTCCGAAGGACTTCGTCCGCCTCCGGCACAGGCCGTCCCACGAAAACGATCCGCTTCAGAATAATCTCATCGAGGGCAGTCGTGTTGACATAAAATGTTCTGGCGTCTCTCCTTATCATTAGCATCGTGTCGAGGCTTCCCTGATAATTATCGGCGAGATACGTGAGCATGTTCTCGTCGAATTTGCCTCTCTCATAGGTATGCAGAGTGAGAAGCAGCAGATCCTCGTCCTCCTCGTCCCCGTGGTCAGCGATGAGATTCGTGACCAGTTTGACAAGCGAAGAGAGCTCAAGTCCTTCGCAGCCATATTTTTTAACGACCTTAAATGCCTTCTCGTAGAAGCCGCGGCCGATCAGAGCCTTCAGCAGCATGAGCCGGTCCACTCTGGCGAAATCATCAATGTCAACGACCATCAGATACTCGTTGACAGACTCATCCTCCTCGTGCGTGCCCATGAACGTGAGAAGTTCCCTCTTGGCCTGATCTCTGAACTCCTGCGTGAACGCCGGAGAATCCGCTATGCACTCCCACGCGGAGATATTCGTCTCATCCGCATGCTCGTACACGCCGCGTCCCGCAACGATATTGAGGAGAAGTCCCGGGAACTCAACGCCGATTTCCAGGAGACGGCCTGCCATGGCTCCCGGCTCCATCATGACCGACTCTGAACTTGCCACACGCGACGCATGGCGCTTTCCCATGCCGTCCGTAAAGAAAATGTAGGCACTGTCCGTATAGCGCTCAATGTAGGCAGACCCATTGTGGATCTGATAAGACTTCTCGCTGGCCAGCTCTCCGTGGCATACAACGACTTCCCGGACATTCGGATCATCTGTGAAAATTCGCCTTGTAAAAATCGCCCTCGCGATGGACTCCCCACTCTTCCTGCTTCGGATATCCTTGATAAATTCCTGATAGATAGCCGCGTAGTCTCCGTCCATCCTGCCGTTCTCAAGAGATTCAAGGGCGAACTCACGCATTTTCGGCGCGTACATCTCATAGGTCTGCGGATCGAGATCCTTGTTCCTTATGACGTTGGCATAGACAAATGCAGTCTTTTGGTCCGAGAGCTCGCGGTTCAGGGCAAAGTACACGAGGATCGGCTTCGGTAAGATCTTCTGATAGGAATCCGGCAGATTCTCGACATAGAAGACGAAAAGCTTTGTGATGCGAAGCTCGCGGTTCACAGCGAGCTCGAACCAGCTGAAGTACTCATTCCTGGTCTTGGCTGTCCTCGGAGCTCCTTTCATCAGGAGCTTGCAGATCGCGACAAGGATCTCGTCGCTCGGGTAAGCTTCATAAGCGCCCGCAAGTATATGGTAGACTTCCTGAGAGAACCCCTTCTCATTGTCAGAGAGCAGGGCTGCCCGCTTCGCGAGCTCCTCAGTCATGATTCCGTTCCTCGTGGCAAACATGAGGACGTGGCGCATAAAGGGCGTGAGTCTTCTGAGCTCCCGGCCGTCCCTCCTTAAGATCTTGATGGCTTCCAGATAGAGGATCGGGCTGCGGGATCCCTGATTGTAGAGATCTCTCAGATACTCCATCTTTCGCGTCGGAGTGCGGATGATGTCCGGTTCGACCCGGAAATAAATCAGGGTCAGGATCACGCTCTCCCTGTATCTTCCCTGCCATTCCCGCACCCGGGACAGGATATCGACGTTGGGATCGAGGACGCCCGTAACGCGCCCCATGTACATGAAGGCCGCCTTTACTTCCGCGCTCTCGCGCCGGAAATCAACGCCGGAAAGGCTCCGGATGATATTGCCGGCTGCCTCCTTGTCGCCGGAAAGATCCTCGATGTAGGACTCATACAGGGCGTAAATGACCGGATAATCATCCAGTTCGCGTATCGCGTTGAGAAGGCTTCTCGTCCGCTTAATGTATTCTTTGCGGTCGATCTTGTCCATCTCGTAGTCCATATAGTGCCGGGTCAGCTTCGTCCGGTTGCGCCTGTGGACCATATCCATGCTCACAGGAACATGCACATTTGTTGACGCGTTCACAGTGATCTCCACCGTATTCTCGAACGAGCGCAGGGTAATCTTTCCGTAGCGCTTTCCGCGGCCGAGCTTCTCGTACCGGATAATGTAGGCGAAGTTATATACGGAACCGACAAAATCCTCACCGTAAATCTTCTTTTTCGGGAGTTCGATAAAGTCGGCGTCCGCCTCCACATCAATCTTGAGGCTGCCCCAGGTACTGCGGCGCAGCTTTATGACGTCCTGTTTTGTCTCCCGAAGGCGGGTAAAATCGCGCTCCGTCTTTTCCGCGGTAAAACTGACAGGTTCCTTCAGCCCGCAGCCGACCAGGAACTCCTCCATTCTGTGATACGTGACCGGATTCCGGATCAGCCCCCGGTAAAGAGCCAGATGCTTTGCGTCCTCCCCCTCAAGGAGTGCGGCAAACGAAGGTCCGGTGAACAGCCTGAAGGCCTCCTCATAATTCTCCTTCGCAAGGTTTGCAAATGCGGCAAGGTCGCGAATCTCGCCCGCCGAAGATTTTACGCGCACATCGCGGATCTCCACATGGACCGGGATCGTATACTCTCCGAGATTCGTTGAAAGAAGGATATTTCCGTCGACAGAGTCGCCGTCTATAAGCCCGGTGACATCGACGCCGTAGACGAGGGTCAGTGTCATTCCGGAGAATTTCTCCAGTTCAGGCACGATCCTTGCCTCCGAGACAGAGATTGATCCGCGGACTTTTCTTCCGTTCGTCGTCTCGATTTTAATCTTTCCCCTGATATTCTCGCCGACCGCAGTCTGCGCCTCGATCCGCTCCGTCGAAATGAGAAGAGACGGTGAGGATTCTTCGAACCATTCGCCGGGATCTTGCAGTGTCCACTTCATAGTGTGCTCCTTTAGACAAGGTCAAAGAGTGAAATCTGGTTCGTCTCCGGGATATCCCCGAGGATACCCAGTGTGTCGAACAGGTTGATAAGTGTCTGTGATGCTTTTGTGCGCTGGCGGAAATCGTCTTTGGAGAGGAACGGACCGTTCTTTGCCGCCTCCTCGATCTGAACCGCGACTGCGTCGCCGAGACCGGAGATCGAATTGATGGACGGCATCAGCTTCCCGTCTATGATGGAGAACTCTTTGGCCTTAGCCCTGAAGAGATCCAGCTTGTGGAACTCAATTCCTCTCGCGTACATCTCCCTCACAATGAGGGCGTCCTTGAGAAGTTCTTCATCCTTTGGCGTCTTCTCCGGTTTACTCTCGATTTCTTTCATATTGGCCTCAAAAATGTCTCTGCCCCGCCCCATGAGAACGTAGTCAAATGTGGTGACGCGGATAGAGAACATGGCCGCGTAGTAAGCCAGCGGATAATTAATTTTATAGTATGCGATGCGGAAGGCGTTCATAACATAGGCCGCCGCATGCGCTTTCGGGAACATATATTTTATGCGCTTACAGGATTCAATGTACCATTCCGGCACACCGTGCTCGCGCATCTCGGACTCCTGGTCAGGCCGAAGGCCTCTGCCCTTTCGGACAGATTCCATGATTTTGAAGGAGTGCTCCGGCTCCACGCCCCAGGCAATCAGATTGAGCATGATATCGTCGCGTGTACAGATTGCGGTGCCCAGCGTACAGTCACCGTTCTTGATGAAATACTGAGCGTTGTCCAGCCATACATTTGTACCGTGAGACAGACCGGAAATACGAATGAGCTCGGAAAGAGTCTTCGGCTTCGTATCCCGGAGCATGCCCATGACAAAGCTGGTGCCGAATTCCGGAACGCCGAGTGTCCCGAGGTCGATATCGCCCAGATCCCCCTTCTTGAGCCCCAGGGCTTCGATGCCTGAGAACAGGCTGAGAACTCCCTGATCGTCGAGCGGGACCGTCAGCGGATCCGTGCCGGTGAGGTCCTGCAGCATTCGGATGATCGTCGGATCATCGTGACCGAGAATGTCGAGCTTCAGAAGGTTCGAGTCAATCGAGTGATAGTCAAAGTGGGTGGTGATGATGTCGCTCGTCATGTCATTTGCAGGATGCTGGACCGGGGTGAACCAGTTGATGTTCATGCCTTTGGGCAGAACGATGACGCCGCCCGGATGCTGGCCGGTCGTCCTGCGGACACCGGTGCAGCCCTGAGACAGGCGCTCGAGTTCGCACGGCCTCTTGGAAATGCCCTTATCCTCAAAATAGTGCATGGCAAGCCCATAGGCCGTCTTGTCAGCGACCGTACCGATCGTACCGGCCTTGAACGTCTGGCCGGTGCCGAAGATTACTTCCGTGTATGCCTGCGCGACACCCTGCTCATCACCGGAAAAGTTGAGGTCGATATCCGGCTCCTTATCACCCTTAAATCCGAGAAATGTCTCGAACGGGATGTCAAAGCCAAGCTTGCTCAGTTTATGTCCGCAGACCGGACAGACCTTATCCGGCATGTCCGCTCCGCATCTGCCTCCGTAGGCCTTGACTTCGTCGGAGTCGAAATCCACATAGTGGCACTCCGGGCAGAGGTAATGCGGGGGCAGAGGGTTGACTTCTGTAATATTGGCCATGGTCGCGACCAGAGAAGATCCGACAGACCCGCGGGAGCCCACCAGATAGCCGTCGTCGTTGGACTTTTTTACGAGCCTCTGCGCGATGATATACATGACGGCATAGCCGTTCTTTATGATCGAACTGAGCTCTTTGTTAAGGCGGGCGCTCACCTGCTCCGGAATGTTCTCCCCGTAAATCTTTCTTGCCGTCGCGTAGCACATCTCCTCGAGCTCCTTGTCGGAATTCTCGATGACGGGAGGGCACTTGTCCGGGTGGATCGGAGATATCTGCTCGATCCAGCCAGCGATTTTATTGGTATTCTCGACAACGACCTCATAAGCCTTCTTTTCTCCGAGATATGAGAACTCGCTCAGCATCTCCTCCGTCGTGTGGAGATAGAGTGGGGGCTGGCCTTCGTCCTTATACCCGTGGCCGGACTGGATAATCGTTCGATAAATCGCATCCTCCGGGTTCAGGAAGTGCACGTCGCAGGTGGCTGCGACAGGCTTGCCGAAATCCTCGCCGAGTTTTACGATTTTCTTGTTGATCTCGCGCAGTTCGTCGAAGTTCGAAACTCCACGGATCTGTTCCCGCACGATGTACTCGTTGTTGCCTACCGGCTGCACCTCCAGGTAATCATAGAACTGGACGATCTTCGCGATCTGGGAGGCCGGCTTCTCCTCAAAGATTGCCTTGTAGAGTTCGCCCGCCGAGCAGGCGGAACCTAGGATCAGGCCTTCACGGTACTTTATGAGCAGCGAGCGCGGAATGCGCGGCCGCTTCTTGAAATAGCGAAGGTGGGACTCGGAGATCAGCGTGTAGAGATTCCGTCTCCCCTGCTCGTTTTTGGCCAGAATAATAATGTGATAGTAAGGCAGATTGCGGATCCGCTCATCGGAGACCATGCCTCTTTGATTTAACTCGGCATACGTCAAGACTCCCTGCTTCTTCATGACGTCCATGAGCTGCAGGTAGATCTGAGCGAGCGCCTCAGCCCTGTCTCCGGCCCGGTGCGGATTTACGCAGGTAACTTTAAAAGCTTTGGTCAGCTTATCGAATGTTCCCCTGCTCACATGCGGCATAAGGAAGCGGATACAGGAAGGTATGTCGACAATTGTGTGCTCCCTGCCGTCCGTCTGCCAGCTGATCCCGCTCATCTCGCAAGCATGCTCGATAAAAGCGGCTCCCATCTCCGCATCGTAGGATACGAGCGGCGCGTTATCTGCAAATGCAAGAAAGTCCGAGACCGCCTCCCCGATCGTCTTACCCCTGGCTACATGGCTGTCGCCGATGCCCGTTTCCCTCGTGAATTTGAAGGGAAGCGGCTTGCCGGGATTAATTATCACAGAAAAACTCTCCGTGATGTTTCCCTTGCTGATCTTGTGGGCGGCAATCTCGATGAGATCGTGCTTAAGGACTGACGGACCTGTGGTCACGACCGCAAACACGCAGACGGGATTCTGCGTACTAATATCATCCGGTCCCGTGACCAGAGTAGTCATATCGTCGACAAGGTATCCCTCGCAGCCGTAGATGACCTTGAAATCCGGATCTTTTTCATTTGAAGCGTGATGGGCTTCCGGGAAAGCCTGAACGACGCCGTGGTCTGTGATCGCCAGCGCCTTCATTCCCCACTTTTTCGCCTGGCCGATAATGTCCTTCGCGGATGAGACCGCGTCCATATCGGACATTTTGGTATGGCAGTGGAGCTCGACGCGCTTGACCGGTGCAGTATCCATGCGGTCTTCCTTAAATGGGCCGATCTTCTTGATGGAGTAGACGGTCTTGATCATGATTTCCTTCTCGAACTGATCGAAATCCATCATTCCCTTGACAAGGAAACAGTTCCCCTTCTTGAACGCGGACTCGTACTGCTCCATCTCCTCCGGAAGGAGCCAGAGCTTCATGCGGATGCTGTCCGTGTAGTCTGTCATCGCGATATTCAGAATGATCTTTCCGTTCCTTGTCTCCCGGCTCTCACTGCCGAAGACGCAGCCGCGGATGACGACCTCATGCGGATCCTCCCCGAGTTCGGCGATCGGAGTCGGTTCCTCACTGATTCCCTTTCCGAGAATGACATCCGGGTCGTTCGAGATAAAGGTCTTCTGCTGGCGGTATTTCTTTTCCGAGGCGTTGGGAAGCTTCTGCTGCTTTTCCTGATTCTCCTCGTGCTTTTCTCTCCGGCTCGCGTTTTTCCGGAGAACATCGTTGACCTTGTTCCGGATGCGCTCATCGTCCGCCTCAAAGAGACTCTTTGTATTGCTCTCTATGAGGTCGCCCATAACGTGAATATCTGCAAATCCGGCCCGCTCCGCAAATATCTTATCCAGATACTCGACGAGCTGATCTTTCCGATCCCTCGATATGATTGTCTCCGGGATGGACGCGTAAATTGTGTTCCCGTCAAATTCGAGATTTGTATGCAGGAACATCTGATGGAGGAGAGGGCTGACTTCCTTGAGTTCAAGAAGCATACTGGACCTGTAATACTTGTAAAAGTTCTTCGGCGTGTACTGTGAGGACAGCACGAAACGCTCGACGATTTTGACCTCCATCGTGACATTTTCAAATATCTGTCCGGCGATCGCGTCCTCGACTTCATATATGTACTGTTTCTTTATCCAGTTTTCTGATGTTATATAGACATGCAGGCGGTTCCTTGCCTGGTTGATGGCCAGCCTCGTGACCGTGACCCCTTCCATAAGATCACGAATCTCCCGCGGGAGATCGAGTCCTGGGAAAGCCTTAAGGAATGTCATCCTCTTATCTGGCATGTATTATCTCCAGTTCAATAATTCATCTTCAAGGGCTCCGAGAAGTTCGCTCTCAGGCACTTTTCTGATTACTTTTCCGTGTTTAATGAGCAGTCCCTCGCCTTTGCCGCCGCAGACGCCGATATCGGCTTCGGCTGCTTCACCAGGGCCGTTGACTACGCATCCCATGACAGCCACCTTGATTTCAAGGGGAATGTTTTCGACGAGGCGCTCTACATCATTTGCAAGACTGATCAGATCGATCTGCGTTCTGCCGCAGGTCGGACAGGACACGACCTCGATGCATCCTCTCCTGAGGCCGAGCGTCTGAAGGATCCTCTTGCCTACCCGGACCTCCTCCACAGGATCTCCAGTGAGAGAGACACGGATCGTGTCGCCGATGCCCTGACCCAGGATCATGCCGAGACCGACAGATGACTTGATCGTGCCTGAAAAGACGGTGCCCGCCTCGGTGATGCCGACGTGGAGCGGATAACGGGTCTTTTCGGCGATGAGTTCATGGGCTTTGACGCACATGAGGACATCAGATGATTTGATGCTGATGACCATGTTGTCATAGCCGAGGTCCTCAATGATCTTTACTTTATCGAGGGCGCTCTCAACGAGACCCTCCGCGGTCACGCGCCCGTACTTCTTGACGATTTCCTTCTCAAGAGAACCGGAGTTGACGCCGACTCTGATCGGAATGCTCCGCTCCTTTGCGACATCGACGACTGCCTTAATGCGGTCGATGCTGCCAATATTGCCCGGGTTGATACGGATCGCGTCCGCGCCGTATTCCATGGCCGCGATCGCAAGGCGATAATCAAAATGGATGTCCGCCACGATCGGGATGTTGATTTTTTTCTTTATTTTGGCGAATGCCTCCGCCGCCTCCATGGTCGGCACAGTGCTGCGGATGATCTCGCAGCCTGCGTCTTCGAGCTTTCTGATCTGAGCGATCGTCGCGTCAAAATCCTCTGTCTTCGTGTTGGTCATAGACTGGACAGTGATCGGGTTTCCGCCGCCGATAATTCTGTCTCCGATTCGAACTTCTTTTGTATGATCTCTGTACATGGTACGCACCTTTCATATTGAGGACATTTCTTGGATCATATGGATATTCGCTCAGCGAGAAATATGTACCTGCCACTGATGCCGGCTGACCATAAGACCCTATAGGTTTCTAAATTATATCACATTCGGGCTCATATCTCCATTTTTATGATATAATTCTTAGGCAGGCTTGAACATTAGGCGAAACAGCCCGGACAGGTTACACAGAGATCTACGGCAGAGGCAGCAAAATCTTGCTTGCGAGACATTATTGCTGCCTTTGGGTTCGGCAAGTTTCTTCGGGTCTTCCGCAGAGGCAGCAAAATCTTGCTTGCGTGACAATATTGCTGCCTTTGGTTCATAAGAGATTAAAAGTGTAATAAAACACAGGAGGAAAAACCATGAATTGTATCGTCGCTGTAGACGCTAACTGGGGGATTGGGAAGGATAATGATCTGCTCATCTCGATTCCCGAGGATATGAAATATTTCAGGAAAGTGACAGCGGGGAAAACTCTTATCTATGGGCGAAAAACGCTTGAATCGTTCCCCGGGCAGAAACCTCTGCCGAAGAGGCGCAACATTGTCATCACAAGAAATGTCTCCTACGGCGGGAACGGGGCGGAGGTAGTGAACTCCGTTGATGAGGCGCGCCTCGCAGTGAAGGACGAGGAGCCGGACAACGTGTTCGTCATCGGCGGCGGTGCCATCTACCGCCAGATGCTGCCCTTCTGCACCCGGGCTTATGTGACCCGAATTGACAAGGTTTTCGATGCTGATACCTTCTTTCCGGATCTGGACAGTGATCCTGAGTGGATGATTGAGAGTGAATCGGAAACAATGAATTATGAGGGGATCTCCTACCGCTTCGTCATTTATAAGAAAAAATGATAAAACCTCTATTTATAAAAGGTGCCGCCGCACTAATGCGACAGCACCTTTTTTCGTATCTCTTAATGAAATTTCTCAACGGTCGCCGGCTTCTCAGACCGCAATCGGAATATTCTTGATCTGCGGTCCGCACTGATAATTCTCGACGATCAGGTCATCCGTAGTGAAAGCATAGAAGTCCTTCACCTCCGGATTCAGCGTGACCTTCGGGGCATCAAATGTCGGACGCGAAATCAGTTCCTCGATCAGCGGCACATGGCGGTCATAGATATGAGCGTCCGCGATCATGTGGACGAGCTCGCCCGGATACATGTCGCAGCTCTGTGCGAACATCATGAGAAGGATCGCATACTGGCACACGTTCCAGTTGTTGGCCGCAAGCACATCCTGAGACCTCTGGCTGAGCACCGCGTTCAGCGTGAGCTTGTCTTCGCCCGGCCTCTGTGTGACGTTGAAGGTCACCGACCAGGCACACGGGTAAAGATTCATCTCGTGCAGATCGGCATGATTGTAGATATTCGTCATGATACGGCGGCTGTAGGGGTTGTTCTTAAGATCATAGAGCACGCGGTCGACCTGGTCGAACATTCCCTCTTTATATTCATGCTTAACGCTCATCTGATAACCGTAAGCCTTGCCGATGGAACCATCCGCATCTGCCCACTCATCCCAGATATGTGAGTGAAGATCATGGATGTTGTTGGATTTTTTCTGCCAGATCCACAGGATCTCGTCCATCGCGCTCTTTAAGGCCGTCCGGCGCAGTGTGATGGCCGGGAACTCCTTGCGGAGATCATACCGGTTGCACACGCCGAATTTCTTGATCGTGTAAGCCGGAGTTCCGTCCTCCCAGCGGGGGCGGACTTTCTGGCCGCGGGTGTCGGTGCCATTTGCAAGAATATCCTTGCACATATCAATAAAAATCTGATCTGCCAGACTCATTTCTTTTCCTCTTTGTCGTCTTTGTCCTCTTTCGGCTTCTTCGGGATACGCCCATACAGCTTTGTCATTCTGCGGATGCTCTCGGCGAGCTCCTTCGACAGGAAGTTCGGGCGGATTCTCCATGTCCAGTTCGTTCCGAGAGTGGACGGGTGGTTGATTCTGGCCTCGTTGCCGAGCACAAGGTAATCCTGGATCGGGACGATGCACAGATCCGCGACACTTGCCATGGCGCAGCGGATGAAATCCCAGGTGAATGCGCCGTAGTCTGTATAAATGGAGTTGATGTACTGTCTCGCAAAGTTGCGGTCCTGCTCATTGATGTTTTCAATCCAGCCACGTGTGGTCTCGTTGTCGTGCGTACCTGTGTAGACAACGCAGTTGTGGTCATAATTGTGCGGGAGATAATCGCTCTCCTCACGTGAATCAAATGCGAACTGAAGGACCTTCATTCCCGGGAAGCCTGTATCCTTGACAAGCTTGATGACACTCGGTGTGATGAATCCGAGGTCCTCGGCGATGACAGAGACGTCGCCGAGCTGCTTCTTAATCTCCTTGAAGAGAGCAATGCCCGGTCCCGGCATCCACTCGCCGTTCTTTGCAGTCTTCTCGCCGTAAGGAATCTCGTAGTACTCGTCGAACGCGCGGAAATGATCGACGCGGAGCACATCGCAGAACTGCAGGTTGTGCTCGATGCGGCTGATCCACCATGCATATTTAGTCTTCTTCAGGTACTTCCAATCGTAGATCGGGTTGCCCCAGAGCTGACCGTCCTCGGAGAACGCGTCGGGCGGGCATCCCGCGACCTTTGTCGGGATATTCTCCTCATCAAAGAGGAACATCTTCGGGTTAGCCCAAGTGTCAGCGCTGTCGAAAGCTGTGTAGAAGGGGATGTCGCCGATGATCTTGATCCCGTTCTCATTGGCATACGCGCGAAGTTTCTTCCACTGCTTGAGGAACTCATACTGCTGGAATGAGTAGAACTCGATCGTATCGGCATACTCCTCCCCTGCCTTTTCAATGGCTTCCGGCTCGCGCGTGCGCAGGCTGATGTCCCAGTCGATCCAGCTCTTGCCTTCATTTGCACTCTTCAATGCCATGTAGAGACCGTAGTCGACAAGCCAGTCCGCTTCCTCTTCCTTGAAGGCGGCGTACTCCGGATCCGGATTCTGCATAAAGCGCTCGTAGGCGATCCGAAGGAGCTTGAAGCGATTGTTATAGAGCGCACCGTAATCAACGACCTCGGAGTTGTTGCCAAAGTCAAACGCATTGATTTCATGTACAGAGAGCAGACCGTCCACAACGAGCTGTTCAGGGCTTATGAAGTAGGGATTTCCTGCAAATGTTGAAAAGCTCTGATACGGAGAATCGCCGAAACCTGTCGGTCCGAACGGCAGGACCTGCCAGTAGCTCTGGCCGGATTCCTTCAGAAAATCAACAAATTCATAGGCTTCCGCCGAAAAACATCCGATACCGTACTTGGACGAGATCGATGAGATCGGGCAAAGAATTCCACTTTCACGCATAACTGTTACCATCCTCGTTTTTATTTTTCATCGGGTATGTGCGTCTCGCACATCCCGTTTGGTTCTCGCTTGGTGTTATTCCACACTGGGGCTGATTTTGTGGTCCTGTCAGCAGAAAACTGCACATATCACTGTAACTGTTTTGGGTCCTATTGAGATATATTACACTATTTATAATATTCAGTAAAGCAAAATCCTGTGAGTTATTAACAAGAGCTGTGCTTAATATATCGGTTCAGTCAGGGCAGGCTGCTCCTGAAGTTCGCCTCCGGCTGCGG
>JAFWIM010000078.1 GCA_017514845.1 Lachnospiraceae bacterium | reverse complement strand
TATTCTATGCTTTTTCAGGTATTTGAACACTTGCTGCCTTATCTGCCGCTTAGGGAATGACAACATATAACAACAGGAAAAACAAGGGGCTGTCTCAAAAGACAGCCCTCGAAAAAGAGAAGAAATAACGTCAGCCGCCCCTTGAAAGAGGGACGGCTGACGGCTTATTATTAGGTTGTGAAGCATAACAAAAAGCAGGTAGATTATACCCTGTATGAGGCAGGGCGTCAACTGAAACTACCGATAGAAACAGAAATATTAATAGCAGCAGATGATCCGGTAAGATTGGTAAGCGCCGTAGTGGAAAGGATGAACATAGAAAAGATCGAGCGCTCCTACTCCCGAGACGGGAGAAATGAATATCCGCCGAGGATTCTGCTGAAAGTCATGATCTATGCGTACATGCGGCTGATCTACAGTTCACGGGAGATCGAGAGAGCATGCCGGGAGAACATCTGCTTCATGTATCTGCTGGAGGGCACTCCGGTTCCAGACCACAACACGATCGCACGGTTTCGAGCCGAACGGATGCAGGGTGTGGAGAGGGAGTTGCTGGAGCAGTTTGTGGCAATGCTGGTAGAGTGGGGCTTTGTAAGTCTGGCGACAGTGTTCATCGACGGAACGAAGATTGAAGCCAACGCGAACCGGTACAGCTTTGTGTGGAAGAAGAGCACAGAAAAGAAGCTCACGAAACTGAAAGCACAGATTGGGAAGGAAATGCCTTGTCTAGTGCAAGACCTTGGGGTCAAGTGGCACATCCCGGAAGCGCCGCAGATCCACCACCTGAAGAAGCTACGAAAGAAGCTGTATGCCAGGGGCGAAGCAGAAGGGCTTGAATGGGTTACAGGAAAAGGGCATCATAAGAAGCCTTTGCAGCGGGCCATAGAAACGGTAAACAGCTGGCTGGAGAAGTGGAAGAAATATACGCAGGATATGTATATCTGCGGAGATCGCAACAGTTATTGCAAAACAGATCATGACGCAACGTTCATGCACATGAAAGAAGATCATATGCGCAACGGCCAGCTCAAGCCTGGTTACAATGTGAATGTGGCGAGCTCGGAGGAGTTCATCATCGGCAACTACATCAGCGCAGATCGGACAGACGTACATACGCTCATTCCCTTAGTGGAATACCTGAAGCGCTACGGCATAAAAAACATCTGCGTAGATTCCGGATACGAGAGTGAAGAGAATTACTGCTGGTTTGAAGAAAACGGAGTCATGAAGCTGTATGTGAAACCATCCAACCACGAGCAGAAAAAGACGAAGAAATACCGTACAGACATCAGTCGCCGGGAGAATATGGAATATGATGCCGAAACAGATACCTACACTTGCGCCAACGGGAAGACGATCACCTTTGACGGCATAAAGAAGAACAAATCTCAAAGCGGCTTTGAAATGGAGACCTCCGTTTACAGTTGCAAGGACTGCACTGGTTGTCCGCTGAAAGAGAAGTGCATCCGAGCATGCGGCAGCAAGAAACCGCTGGCAGAGCGCAGCAAGGTCATCTATGTATCCAAGCGTTTCGCCAGGCAGCGGGCTGAGATGGAAGAACGCATCAACACAAACGAAGGAAAGCTTATTCGTGTAAACCGTAGCATCCAGGCCGAGGGCGTTTTTGCCATGGTCAAGGAGGATATGGGTTTTCGTCGGTTCCTCCTCCGCAGCGCCGTTAAGGTTGAGGTGGAGTGGACGCTTCTAAGCTTGGCCTACAATGTTCTCAAGCTGCATCATAAAATCCAAAACGGCCGCTTGGGAACGGGTCTCGTGGTTCCAAAAGGGTTTCCGGTGGGACTATAGCTCTTCCTGAAACTCAACATAGAAAAACCATCCGGGAGCCCTGCTGTTTTGCAGTACTCCCTGGATGGTTGTCCACATTTTCTCCTCTCTGAGCCTGATCCGACCGACTTTTTCCACAACCCTAGTCAAATGAAAGAGGCGCTACCTCTCAATAGCCTCTTTAGTTATTTTGAGACAACGCCATCAGTGTGTTTATTGAATTGCTGTGTGAATTACTCGCGGCCCATTCTCTTCTTGGTGATGAGCAGGATGTCATACCATCAATCATTCCTCATATTTTTCCAGCAGTACATCCACTCCTTTGATTGTCGCGATAATTGTCTTCCTGCTCTCATCCGGGAATGTGATCTGATAAGTATCGTCTCCCGTCAAGGTAACTCCGTTATCTGTGAGTGTCCAATCTACAAGGGCACGGTTTTGATCTATGGACATCGTGCACTTTCCGTCTTTGCTGAAATACAATTGGCACCTTCCGCCGAAAATGGCATCCGGGTCTCTTGTCTCACCATTTACATAAGCTTCTTTCGCGAACCACGATCCCAGGAGAAACTCACTTTCTTTTGCCTTCGCTTCTGCTACGGGATCACTCTTCCCGCCGCACGCAGTCAGCAGTCCCAGACACATAATCACAATAATCAGGCCGGCAAAAATACTGATCTTTTTCATTGTGTGATCCTCCCCTGTTATCCGGTAATCGTATATCCGGAAATGTCAAACAACGCATCGTTTACCGCTTCATCGATGGCATAGATTGTATAGAAGGTCTCGCCCAATTCCGGCGCCGTCTGCGGAGCACCTACCAGGACATGGATCAGCTGTCCTGTTTCATCATAATAGAATGCAGCCTCCTGCACATAACCCTGTCCCGGATATACTTCGACCGTATAGGAAACACCCTCAAGCTCTCTTGATTCTACCGTGAAGTCCGATCTTAGCGCTCTCTGATAAATCACGCCGTACAGATCGTCCAGCATCAGGACGTTTTCTGTGATGATGCCGGATGAGGTAGACGCAGCAAGCGTTCCCCGCATCTCATTCGGATAGAGCACATAACTCTTCCCGTCCTTAAAGCAGTTTGCGTTCAGCTGCTCATAACCCCCCGACTGTGTTTTACGCAAAGAGAAAAGCACACCGTTTCTCGTATGTACATCGAAGGTCGAAAGGGAATCCATGTAATCAGAATGGTAGTCATAACTCAGATGTGCACCTTTATTCGCATCCATGCTCTTATAGATACCGTAAAGCATGGAACCCGGAGAGTGGTCTCCGACCGCGTATCCCGCGGTATCCACACCTGTCCT
>JAFWIM010000077.1 GCA_017514845.1 Lachnospiraceae bacterium | reverse complement strand
AATTTCACATATGCGGATTCCGGCATTCGGTGCCCACTGGGTCATGCCGGCAGGAAACATATGGGTGAGCTAAAAACCATAAAAAAGGAGAAACAAAATGAGTGTTATTTCAATGAAGCAGCTGCTCGAAGCAGGCGTCCATTTCGGACATCAGACAAGACGCTGGAACCCCAAGATGAAGCCGTATATCTACACAGAGCGCAACGGCATCTATATCATCGACCTTCAGAAGTCGGTAGGTATGGTCGACGATGCTTACAATGCAGTCGTTGATATCGTCAAGGACGGCGGCAAGATCCTCTTCGTAGGTACAAAGAAGCAGGCACAGGACGCGATCCGCACAGAGGCTGAGCGCTGCGGCATGTACTATATCAACGAGAGATGGCTCGGTGGTATGCTGACAAACTTCAAGACGATCCAGTCCCGCATCAAGAGAATGAAGGATATCGAGACAATGGCAGAGGACGGCACATTTGAAGTCCTGCCGAAGAAGGAAGTCCTTCAGCTCAAGAAGGAACTTGAGAAGCTTCAGAAGAACCTTGGCGGTATCCGTGACATGAAGAAGCTCCCGGACGCGATTTTCATCGTTGACCCGAAGAAAGAGCGTATCTGCGTACAGGAAGCTCATACTCTGAATATCCCGCTGATCGGTATCTGCGATACGAACTGCGATCCGGAAGAACTTACATACATCATCCCGGGCAACGACGACGCTATCCGTGCCGTCAAGCTGATCGTCTCCAAGATGGCTGACGCTGTCATCGAGGCTAATCAGGGTCTCATGGATGTTCCGGCAGAAGGCTACACAGCATATCCGGATGAAGAATCCGAAGCTGCTGCAGAGTGATTTGAACACAGTATTAGGAGGAAATTATAATGGCAATTACTGCTGCAATGGTAAAAGAGCTTCGTGAGAAGAGCGGCGCAGGCATGATGGACTGCAAGAAGGCTCTTACAGCATGCGAAGGCAACATGGAAAAGGCAATCGACTTCCTTCGTGAGAACGGAAAGATGAAGGCGGCCAAGAAGGCTGACAGAATCGCAGCGGAAGGTCTCTGCAAGGTCCTCGTTTCCGAAGACGGCAAGAAGGCAGTCGCGGTTGAAGTCAACTCCGAGACAGACTTTGTCGCTAAGAACGAGAAGTTCCAGGCATTTGTTCAGGCTATTGCTGAGCAGATCATGGCTACAGACGCAGCTGATGTTGACGCTCTTCTTGCTACAACTCTCAAAGACGGCAAGACAGTGTCTGAGTTCGTGACAGAGCATGTCGCTACGATCGGCGAGAACCTGAAGATCCGCAGATTCGCAAGAGTCGCTGCTGATAACGGTTTCGTCACATCCTATACACATATGGGCGGCAAGATCGTCGTTCTCGTGGAAGTTGAAGCTGACGCATGCACACCGGAACTTGTCGAGATGGCTAAGAACGTCGCTATGCAGGCAGCTGCTATGCGTCCGGAGTACTGCACACGCGCAGAAGTTTCCGCTGAGTACCTTGAGAAAGAGAAGGAAGTCCTTTTCGCAGCTGCCAAGAATGAGAAGCCGAATGCGCCGGATAAGGTCATCAACGGTATCGTCAACGGCCGTCTCAATAAGGAGCTCTCCGAAGTCGTCCTTATGGATCAGGTCTATGTCAAGGCAGAAGACGGCAAGCAGACCGTACAGAAGTATGTTGACAGCGTAGCCAAGGCTGCCGGCACAAAGGCACAAGTCAAGAGCTTTGTCCGCTTTGAGACAGGCGAAGGCATCGAGAAGAAGCAGGAAGACTTCGCTGCGGAAGTTGCCGCACAGGTCAAGGGCTGATAATCGAATATGAAGAAGTGAACCGCCGCATCACATGATGCGGCGGTTTTTCTCTCAGTCGGAAAGCCCCACGCTTCTACAAGCGGTGGGAAAATTTATGATATAAGGAGCTGTCGGAACTATTATGCATACATCATCTAAGTCTACTGTCAGGGATATGACGGAGGGCTCTATCATAAGCCACCTGATTGGATTTTCTATACCGCTTCTTCTCGGCAATGTTTTTCAGATGCTCTACAACACGGTGGATTCCATTGTTGTGGGCAACTTTGTCGGAAAACAGGCACTTGCGGCTATCAGTTCCACCACCATGATCGTAAACATTATGATATTCTTTTTTAATGGGTTTTCTATCGGCGGCGGTGTTGTGATCAGCCGGTATTTCGGCGCCAAAAAGATGGAAGACCTTCACAGGGCTGTGGAAACTACGATCGCGGTCACCATATTATTCGGGATTTTCTTTACATTTGCCGGATTTCTTCTGGTCCCTGCCATGCTCCGCCTTATGTCGACACCGGACGATGTGTTTCCTCAGGCGAAAGTCTATCTTCAAATCTATTTTTCGGGAGCGCTTGGCCTTCTCATATACAACATGGGCAGCGGAATACTGCGAGCTGTCGGAGACACCAGGCGCCCTCTGTATTTTCTCATATTCACGAGCGTTCTCAACACAGTACTTGATCTGGTCTTTGTTATCGTGTTCAGAGCCGGCATCGCCGGCGCAGCGATTGCCACCATATTGTCACAGTTCCTATCTGCCATCCTTGTTCTTATGCTTCTTTGTGGGACGGATGATATCTATAAACTGACATGGCATGATCTTCGGATCGATCTTTCCATGCTTAGAAATATTCTTGAGATCGGCCTTCCTGCCGGGCTTCAGTCGATGATCACATCGGTGTCCAATGTCTTTGTGCAGTCCTACATAAACGGATTCGGCTCCGGCTGCATGGCGGGGTGGGGTGCTTACAATAAGTTGGACTCATTCATTTTCCTTCCGATTAATTCGCTCAGCCAGGCAGCGACGACATTTGTCGGCCAGAACATCGGGGCAGAGAGACAGGACCGCGCGGACGCAGGTGCCGTGCGGGCGGTCACAATGGCAGTCGGAGTGACGGCTTTCATCGGCACGATCCTTGTGATTTTCGCACCGGGAGCTACGTCCCTTTTTACGCGGGATGAGGAGGTAATCTATTATGGCGCCCTTTTCCTTCGGATGAACACGTATTTCCTTATGTTCAACGCGGTCAACCATGTACTTGCGGGAGCGCTGCGCGGCATGGGCGAGTCGAAAGTCCCTATGTACTGTATGCTTACATGCTTTGTCCTGATCCGTCAGCTGTATCTCTTTATCGGCAGCAGAATCGCCTATAATCCGTATGTTGTCGGTTTCGGCTATCCGGTCGGATGGATGACCTGTTGTGTACTTGAGCTTAGCTATTATCTGACCCGCATAAGAGGGCGAAAAAACGAAAATACTGTGACAATAGTCAGTACAAAAACTCCGGGGGATACTTTATAATATAAATATTGTTGCAAATACTGCATAATCGAGAACCATGACCTGGAGATACTTTATGTACAGGAAGGATACATTTCTTAACGGAATCATTGCCGCGGTCTATCTGGCGACTCTGATTTTTCTGGGCAGTACGGGGATGAACCTGATTTCCATGTCAGAAAAGGGAACGGAGGATTCCCGGCTCATCGGTGCCAGTTATATGACCATGAATAATGAGTTTTATGACATCATTAATGAGCAGATTCGTGTCAGAGTCGAAGGGGAGGGAGATCAGATGGTCCTTCGTGATCCGGGCCTCGACGCGGATCGTCAGGCTGAGCAGATCAATTCTATGCTCTCCATGGGCATCAGCGCGCTCATTGTGACACCGGTCACCGCGGATGGCCTCAGTGACGTGCTGGCCCGTGCACAGGAGCTCGGGGTCAAAGTTATTGTTGTCGACACGGAACTTGACCGCGACGGGCAGGCTAACTGCACGATTGTGTCCGATAATTTCAGGGCAGGATATATGATCGGGGAGTATATGATGAAGCAGCGGGAGTCCGGCAGGATACTTGTCCTGAATCATGAGACAGCTTTATCGGCTTACAGACGAGTAGAGGGCTTTAAGAGCGCTATAAGATCTAACCCGAATTATCAGATTGTTAAAGAAATCGACTGCAAAGGTCAGTACGAGATCGCGCTGCCTCTTATCGAGCAGTACATTGAGGAGGACGGTGGTTTCGACACTGTTTTCAGTCTGAATGACCTTGCGGGCGAAGCCGCGGTGACTGCTGTTCGCAATCATCCTGAGCTCGGTAAAGTCTACGTATACGGTGTAGACGGATCCCCGGATGCCAAGATGATGATAAGATCCGGTGAAATGGATGCGACAGCGGCACAGTTCCCGACAGAGATCGGAGAACAGGCGGCAGATATCTTATATCGGATGCTGGACGGCGATGAATATCCGGAAACTATCACTGTCCCGGTCGATCTGGTGTGTTACGATAACCTCGAGGAATTTGATATCAACCGCTGGCAGTGACCTTTGTCAGGGGAATTGCATGTGTCTAGGACCCGGAGCTTAGTTTATATGAGTATATTTGAGATTAACGCGAAGAGTCCGGAGAGAGTCTGGAAGATGATGAAGCACCTCAATGTGCTGATTCTTCTTTATATTGCAGTTATTTCCTATCATGCCATTATGGGTATGGCGAGGAGTAATTCGGCCGGGCTTTTCCTCAGGACGATTCCCAGACTGCCTATGGAGAGTGTGCGATTTATGGCGGTCGTATTCATTTTATACGGCACGCTGCTCATGCTCTTTTCCTCTGAGATGGAAGAGGATTTTATGAACTACATAAAGGCTGCCATGGAGCTGGTCATCAGTCTTATGCTCACAGCAGTGTGCGGAATGGCATACTCCGGCATCATTATTCTGGTCATGACGGATGTGATTCACAGCGGCTATACAAGGCAGAAAAAAATACAGACCCTGATTCCGATCATACTGTGCTATTTCATCGTCGATTCGGACATTCTGAATTTGTGGTTCAGAAACGTCTCATTTTCAGATTATCTGGTATTCTACAACGCAGGGGCGGCAGGTATTCTGCAGAGTATTCTGAACACCATGGAGCTCATCAATATCGTCATGTTCATCATTTTCCTGATTGTGACACTTCGCTATCAGATGGATGAGACGGCAAGGATCATGAGGCTCAATGAGGAACTCACGGAAGCCAATATCCGGCTTGAAGAGTACTCAAGGAAGTCAGCCGAGATGGCTCAAACACAGGAGCGCAACAGATTGGCCAGGGAGATTCATGATACGATCGGTCATGTCCTGACCGGTATCGTGACGGGGCTTGAAGCCTGTCTGCTCCTCCTCGATACGAGACCTGATCTCGCAAGGACACAGATCGAAGTCATTCAGGAGACGGCAAGGCAGGGTATGAAGGATGTCAGAAGCTCTGTCAGGGCGCTTAGGCCGGACGCGCTATTGCGGCTCGCGTTCAATGAAGCCATTGAGCAGATGATTGATGACATGTGCAGGTCGACCGGTATACACTTCGAATACATATGCGAGGATTCATTGTCGAACCTGGCGGCAGATGAGGAGGATGTAATCTACAGAATTCTGCAGGAAAGCATTACCAACTCGGTGCGGCACGGACATCCCACACGAATCAATATCCGTATCGAGCGGCATGATAACCGGATATCAATTCGGATCAAAGATAACGGTGTAGGCTGCGAGGAACTCCACAGAGGTTTCGGGCTTACCCATATGCAGGAACGACTGGATATGCTGGGAGGAAGTATGACAGTCGACGGCAGTGACGGATTTACCGTGAATGCCATTATACCGCTTAGATTATACACAGGAGGGAGTTTGGAAGATGATAAATATTCTGATAGCTGACGATCAGGAACTGATGAGGCAGAGTCTTAAGATCATGCTGAGTTCGCAGCCGAATTTTGCGGTGACAGATACTGTCTCCAACGGCCGGGAGGTTCTGGAAAGTATAAAAAAGAATAAGCCGGACATTATCCTGATGGATATTCGCATGCCGGAGATGGACGGTGTGGTCTGCACCCAGAAAGTAAAAGAAATCGCGCCGGATATAAAGGTAATCATTCTTACGACATTTGATGATGACGAGTTTGTGTTCAACGCCATAAAGTTCGGAGCGAGCGGGTATCTGCTCAAAGGTACTTCACTGAAAGACCTGACGTCCGCGATCACCAAGGTATACAACGGCAAGTCGATCATGAACGATGAGATCACGGGCAAAGTTTTCCGCATGTTCTCTCAGATGGCACAGACCAATCAGACGATACGGGTCGGAGAACAGCTCACCGGCAAGCTCAGGGAATCAGAGTGGAAGATCATTGACTGCGTAGGTCGGGGCATGTCCAACAAGGAGATTGCACAGAGACTCCACCTCTCCGAGGGAACGATCAGGAACAGCCTGAGCGTCATTTTGAGCAAACTGGGACTCAAGAACAGGACACAGCTCGGCATATGGGCAGTTCAGACTGACACGGCAGCTCGAATGTACGATTCTGATGATGAATAAATAGGCGAATCGACTATGGAACACTTTACAAAACGGCAGAAAGACCGACTGACCCTGCTTGTTGCAGCGTTAATGATTATTATCTCTGCCGAGCTGATCATTAATCCGTTCGGCAGGATATACAGTGAGAACACTGGAATTCTGAGGATCGGTGTGTTTTCCGACAGCCTTTGGGGCGAAAAAAACGGGTATGCCCATGTCATTCTGAATGAAGCTATTGAGGCTTTTAAGGCTGAAAATCCGGGGGTCAGCGTCGTTTTTGAGAGCGGCATTCGCCGCCGGGATTATTCAGAGTGGCTTTCCAATGAGATTTTAAAAGGCACTGCGCCGGATGTGTTCTTCGTGTTGGATGAGGACTTTGAATATCTCTCCGACGTAGGTGCCCTGGAGGACCTGTCATCCTACGCGCTTTCAGATGAGTCCTTTGACGCCGGCGTTTATTATGACGCGCCTTATGATGCCGGTAAACGAAAAGACATCCAGTATGCTCTTCCCTATGAGTGCTCGCCTGAGATTATGGTAGTTAATGTGTCGATCCTCGAGGCGGAGAACATTGCCATGCCTGGTCCGGACTGGACCTGGGAGGAGTGCTATGACATCTGCAGGCAGGTCACAGGACCGAGGGACAATGAGTCCGGATATCAGTTCGGCATATCGGAGTACGGCTGGGAGAGCTGTTTCTGCTCCAACGATGTGACTTTGTTCTCCGAGGATGGGAAAAAATGCTTTTTGACGGATGAGAAGGTAACTGAAGCAATCACATTCCTGGACCGGCTTGGCAGGCTGACCGCAAAAATGACAAATGTCCAGCCTTCCTTCTCAGACGGCAATGTGCTGTTCCAGCCGATGAGCTATTCAGCCTACAACGCCTACATCAGCAATCCGATTCACATGGGTGTCGGCAGTGATTTCACATGGGAGATCCACACCATGCCGCAGGGGCCCAAGGGGGACAACAGTTCTGCCCTGAATACCCAGCTCATTGCAATGAACAGCCAGTCGAGCAAGAAAGAACAGGCCTGGAAACTGATGAAGACCCTGACTTCCGATCCCGATATACAGAGAGAAATCTACAGGTACTCAGAAGGAATTTCTGTCTGCAGGCAGATTACGCATACACCGGAGGATGAGTTCGGGATGGAAAAGCCGAATAAAGATGACCAGAAGATACTCGCGATGGCTATGGAGCACTCAGTGAGTCATCAGCGCTTCAGGCATAAGGAGGAAGCGTATCAGCAGATCAATATCGCTGTCAGCGAAATTCTTGCCGGCTCGGGTAATATTCGAATGGAGCAGATCATATATAATCGCAGAATCAATAACTATTTACAGCAAATCACACAGTAGGACAGTCGGCGTTCTCGCATGTACCGTTAAACGGACAGCGGGGACGCTCTTTTTTTCGGAATTACATTAGATAGAAAGTGATAGTGACAAATGTAACTTTGATTGTCGAAATATCGAGTTTTAGAGACGAAAAATGAGGACTTTTGTAACACATTTGCTCGCGTTTTGCCTTCAAATGAGAACAGAAAGTCAATATTCAGTCAAAATTTATGTGCAATTTGCACAGCACAATAAATAAGAATTTGTAAGTTTATGTATAATATTACAATAATCAGTATAGGAAGTGACAAATGTCACTGTTTATTTTGGATATTTGTGACAAGATATAAATAAGTCTTTTTTTTATAATTATTTAAGATTTATTTTATTATTCATTTAGAAAGGAGGAATCACCAGATGAAGTATGTCGTTATTGTCAGTCATGGAATGTTAGCCCCCGGTCTGCATGATGCTGTCAAGATGCTTGCAGGCGAGGACAGCCCGGAAGTTCTCAGCACCAGCCTT
>JAFWIM010000076.1 GCA_017514845.1 Lachnospiraceae bacterium | reverse complement strand
TAAGGAGGTATAGACATGCTTTGCAAGTATCCCCCAATGGGATGGAACAGCTGGGACTGCTACGGTGCTTCAGTCACTGAAGATATAGTGAGGCAAAATGCGGATTATATGGCAGAACATTTGAAGCCGTACGGCTGGGAATATGTGGTTGTGGATATTCAGTGGTATCAGCCGGAAGCGGATGATTATGATTATAAATCTTTTCCCAATAACCTCTTAGATGACTGGGGACGTCACATCCCTGCAGCGAACAGATTCCCGAGTGCTGCAAACGGTGCAGGCTTCAAGCCGCTGGCAGATTATGTGCATGGTTTGGGACTGAAATTCGGAATCCATATCATGCGAGGGATTCCCCGCATGGCGGCGCATCTTCATTTGCCAATTAAAGGGAGTGAATATACCTGCGATCAGGCGGCGGATCCCAACTCCATCTGTGAGTGGAATCCGGACATGTACGGCGCGAGATCGGAGCATCCCGCTGCAAGAGCCTACTACGACAGCATCTTCAGGCTTTACGCCGAGTGGGGTGTCGACTTTGTCAAGTGTGACGACATTGCCCGGGAGTACCCGCACTGCAAACGTGAGATAGAAATTATCTCCGAGGCATGCAGGAACTGCGGTCGTGACATCGTCCTGAGTCTCTCACCGGGACCTGCGCCGCTCTCCGAGGCGGAGCATCTGAAAACCTGGGCCAATATGTGGCGTATTACGGATGACTTCTGGGATGACTGGGCTCTGCTCAAGGGAATGTTCGAGCGGGCGGAGAAGTGGTGTATTCACGCCGGTCCCGGTCACTGGCCGGATGCCGACATGCTGCCGTTCGGCGCGATCCGTCTGTGCGGCGCGGAGACGCCAAAAGGCCGTCGGACAAGGTTTACCGAGGACGAACAGCGCACACTCATGACGCTCTGGTGTATGATGCGCTCGCCGCTCATGATGGGCGGGGAACTGACGAAATGTGATCCGTTCACGATATCCCTGCTCACTAATGAGAACGTGCTGAACATACAGAAAAGCAGTTTCTGCGCACACCCCCTGCGGACTACTGAAGAGGAGTCGGTCTGGATTGCTCCCCGCAAGGATGGGCAGGGAATGTACATAGCAGTCTTTAATCTGTCGGATGAGGCTCGAAGAATCGCTGTCACGGAAGCGGAGACAGAGATATCTGTTGCCCGCGCTGTCGAATTGTGGACGGGGAATACTTATGCGAAATTGTATGCGGAGCTTGGACCACACGCATGCGCAGTGTGGCTCGTAGGTTCTGATGATTTCTGAGACCGGATGGTAAAGTGTAGATGTCTCGCTTGCAAGACTTGAGCGGGATTTATGTCAGCAATAGCTGAGAACTTATAATAAGATTAAATAAAGAAGGGGCTGTCGCATTAGACGGTGTCACCACTATATATGGCAGACATTTGCAAATAATGACTGCCATATATAGTGGTGGCACGCCTTAATGCGGCAGCCCTAATCATATCCCGTTCGCGGCAGCAGGATCACATATCACTCGATAGTTTTTCCGGTCCGCTTCTGGTAATCTTCGAGGGCGGACTGAATCGCCTCCTCCGCCAGAACGGAACAGTGCATCTTGTAAGCCGGCAGCCCGTCAAGAGCTTCCGCGACTGCCTTGTTGGTCAGTTTCATAGCCTCCGAGACAGGTTTTCCCTTGATCAGCTCGGTTGCCATGGAGCTGGACGCGATGGCGCTGCCGCAGCCGAATGTCTCGAACTTGACGTCCTGAACTATGTCGTCCTCAATCTTAAGGTACATTTTCATGATATCGCCGCATTTAGCGTTGCCTACTTCGCCGATGCCGTTTGCATCCTCGATCACACCGACATTTCTCGGATTCCTGAAATGATCCATTACTTTTTCACTGTATAAAGCCATAAGAGTACCTCACTTATTCTTTCGTATGGGTTTTGCGCAAAATACTGTTGGATTTGTGGTCTGTTTTACAGGATGAACTGGCCTTTGCCGGACATCAGGTCTCTCCAGACCGGAGAGAAGCCGCGCAGATAGCTGACGACATCTTTTACGGACGTGATGATGTAGTCCACCTGTTCTTCCGTGATATCTTCCCCGAGACTCAGGCGAAGGGAACCGTGGGCGACGTCGTGTACACGGCCGATTGCCAGAAGCACATGGCTGGGATCCAGTGACCCGGAGGTGCAGGCGCTGCCGGAAGAAGCCTGTATGCCCTTGTCATCAAGGAGCAGCAGCAGAGATTCGCCCTCAATACCTTCAAAACAGAAGTTCACGTTGCTCGGGAGACGATGCGTGGCATCACCGTTGAGCGCAGAATGCGGAATTTCCGCAAGACCGCTGATCAGCTTATCCCGCATCTTGGTGAGACGTGCTGTGTTCTCATCCATCCTGGAACTCGTCTCTTTCAGGGCTTCCGCCATGGCTGCGATTCCCGGAACATTTTCGGTTCCCGCGCGGCGGCCTCGCTCCTGGGCTCCGCCTTCGATCAGATTTGTCAGCCTTATTCCCTTTTTTGCGTAGAGGAAGCCGACTCCCTTCGGGCCGTGGAATTTATGTGCGGAAGCGGAGAGAAGATCGATATTGTCCTCCTTGACGTTGATCGGGACATGCGCGACTGCCTGCACGGCATCCGTGTGGAACAGAACATTTTTTTCGCGGCAGATCCGGCCGATTTCCCGGATGGGCTGGATGGTGCCGATTTCGTTATTTGCATACATAATGGTAACCAGGCAGGTGTCATCCCGGATCGCGGCAGCGACCTCTTCGGGAAGGATCAGACCATTTTCATGGACGTCAAGAAGGGTGACCTCAAAACCTTCCTTTTTAAGACGCTCCAGCGTGTGCAGGATGGCGTGGTGTTCAAATGCAGATGAAATGATATGCATTTTCCCCTTTTTCCTGCCGAGCTCGGCAACAGACCGGAGGGCCTGATTGTCGGCTTCACTGCCTCCCGATGTGAACAGGATCTCGTCGGGGGAGGCGCCGATCACGGCTGCAATATCCGCCCGGGCTTTTTCCAGGACTTCTTTAGCCAGCTGTCCGTGGGCGTACAGGCTGGAAGGATTTCCCCAGCTGTCTTCCAGCAGGGAGACCATTGTGTGAATCGCGTTTTCGCTCATCTTTGTGGTGGCGGCATTATCCGCATAAATTTTCATGAATATCTCCTTTATCATATAGATGTCTCACCGCATACTGCGGCAAAGGCGGATCCGCATTTTGCTGCGGAACGCAGCCGTCTTCGAAGAGGACAGAACCTCTGCTTAGATTCTGTGAGAATTATATGCCTATCAACCTAGTAAGTCAATAGGTGAATAACAAATGTTATTGCATCGACTATTTACCCTGCGGTATAATAGGTAAAAAGCTGAGAGAGGGGACATTTTTATGATTTCAACAAAAGGAAGATACGCTCTCCGCGTCATGCTCGATCTCGCAGAGAACGAGACGGGCGGTTACATACCGCTGAAAGATATAGCGGCAAGACAGGAGGTCTCCAAGAAGTATCTGGAGATCATTGTGAAGGATCTGGTGACGGCAGGTTTTCTAACCGGCGCCAGCGGAAAAGGGGGTGGTTACAAGCTGTGCCGAAAACCGGAAGACTATACGGTGGGAGAAATCCTGGACCTGATGGAAGGGTCACTCTCCCTGGTCGCATGTCTCGCGGGAGATACAAATGAATGTCCGCGTAAATCCGGGTGCAGGACACTGCCTATGTGGACCGAGTATGATCATATGGTTCATGATTTTTTTTACAGTAAAAAGTTGAGTGACCTGATGGAACAGAAGGATTGCAGGGAGCCGCAGTCGGAGTAAACGGAGAAGATGATGAAGAACGCAAAGATTGTACTGGATAAGGACTATATCATCGGAAGGATCGATCCCCGTATCTACGGATCTTTTATTGAACACCTCGGCCGGGCTGTGTACGGCGGCATCTATGAGCCGGGGCATCCGACGGCTGATGAGCAGGGCTTTCGGCAGGATGTACTCGACATGGTAAAAAGGCTCGGCGTCCCGGTCGTGCGCTATCCCGGCGGCAATTTTGTCTCGGGCTTCAACTGGGAGGACAGTGTGGGACCGAATCGCCCCCGCCGACTGGACCTCGCGTGGTTCACGACAGAGTCAAATGCGGTCGGCCTGCATGAATTTGCAAACTGGGCGAAAAAGGCGGACACGGAAGTCATGTACGCAATCAATCTGGGAACCCGCGGACCGGAGAATGCCCGGGATATCGTAGAGTATGCAAATCATCCCGGCGGAAGCAAGTTCAGCGACATGCGCATCGCGAACGGCGCAAAGGAGCCGCTGGGTATTAAACTCTGGTGCCTCGGCAACGAGATGGACGGACCATGGCAGATGGGTCACAAGACAGCCCTTGAGTACGGCAGGATCGCAAATGAATCCGCCAAGATGATGAAGTGGGTGGATCCGTCCATTGAGCTTGTCGCCTGCGGCTCGTCCAGTTCCGAGATGCCCACGTTCGGGGAATGGGAGCTGACTATGCTCGATGAGTGCTATGAGAATATTGATTATGTGTCTCTGCACCGCTACTATGGGAATCCTACCAACGACACTGCCGGTTTCCTCGCGCGCAGCATGGATCTGGATGATTTCATCCACACGGTCGTCTCTATCTGCGACGCTGTCAAAGGGAAGAAGCACTCTAAAAAGAAGATCAATCTATCGTTTGACGAGTGGAATGTATGGTATCACTCGAACGAGCAGGATAAGGAGATCTGGAAACGCGAGAAGTGGGGACCGGCGCTGCCGCTTCTTGAGGATGTCTACAACTTTGAGGATGCGCTTCTTGCGGGCAGCATGCTGATCACATTCTTAAGGAATGCCGACCGCGTAAAGATCGCCTGCCTGGCCCAGCTCGTGAATGTCATTGCGCCGATCATGACACGGAATGGCGGAGGCTGTTGGGCGCAGACGATTTACTGGCCGTTCCTGCACGCGTCGAAGTACGGGCGCGGAACGGCGCTCAGGGCGCTGGTGGATTCCCCGGTCTACAGCTGTTCTGATTACGATGATGTGCCTTATATTGATGCGACCGCGACTTATGGCGATGATGGCGTGGTAACGGTGTTCTGTGTAAACCGGGATCTCAAAGAGGATTATATGCTGGATATTGACCTTAGGGCTTTCGGAGATCTTAAGTTAAAGGAGCACATACTGCTGCATCACGACGATGTGAAGGCGGTCAATACAGAGGAATATCCGGGTAATGTAATGCCAGGAAAGGGCCCCGGCGGCACTGTGGAAAAGGGCAGGGCACAGATCCGCGTGCCGGCGCTCAGTTGGAATGTGCTGCGGTTTAAGCAGCAGACATGAATGAAAAGGGGAGCCTGAGAAAATTATTCTTAAGCGGAAAATCTCACAAGTGAGAATAGATAAAACATGAAAGGAGCCAAAGCCAATGATTAAAGTTTACGGAATGCCCACCTGTCCCTACTGTGAGTATGTTCATGAGCAGATCGTGGGACGAGAAGACGAATTTGAGTACATCAATATCGGAGAGAACATTCGGAACATGAGCGCTTTTACGAGACTGCGCGACAGCAACCCCGTTTTTGACCGCATGAAAGCGATCGGCGATGTCGGTATCCCGGCATTCGTGTTCGAAGACGGAAGAGTATCCATCGACCCTGCGGATGCGGGACTGATTGAATACGGCACGGCAGACGCCTGCTCGATCGAAGATCACAAGAGCGGAAGAAAAGGCTGCTGATCACGGCGTGTATTCTTTGCGGCACGGTACGTTTGCAGGGAGGATGTTGATATGAAATCATTATTGATCAAAGATACCACGAAGGAGGAAAGGATCCGGATCGTGCACCAGGCCCTGTGGGGGTCCTGCGGCGTCGACTGTGAATTTTGCTCCGGCTGTGACAACCGCGGCGGCGGACGCATTGAGAGTATTTATCAGCCGTATATCGACGGAGTGAAAGAGCTCAGAGAGATCAATGAGGAGTACAGCGCTCCGTTTGTAAGAGGGTAAGTGAAAATGATGCAGCAACAAATGCTGCCTGTGGAGGGACCGGGAGACCGGTCCCTCTTGCGTGTCTGCGTCGGATTCGGGAACTGCGTGGCAGCTTGTAAGAACAGTCAACCTTCTTGAAATTTTATCGCGTCAAAGTGCGAATGTGCTTGACTTTTACAGTTTAAAGCGTTACACTTTAAACCGTCAATCAAACGAGGAGGGTTTTCAATTATGATAATCAAAATTCTGCTGCTCATTGTGTTCTTCGCTGTCATGCTGTACATCGGATACTATTCACGCCATCAGGCCAAGACGGTCGAAGGATATGTGCTCGGCGGAAGAAATGTAGGTCCGTGGATTTCTGCATTTGCATATGGCACGTCATACTTCTCGGCAGTTGTGTTCGTCGGCTATGCCGGTCAGTTCGGATGGAGATACGGTCTTGCGTCTACATGGATCGGTATCGGCAACGCGGTCATCGGCTCCCTGCTCGCATGGATCATCCTCGGCAGAAGAACGCGAGTCATGACGAAGCATATGAATTCGGCCACTATGCCGGCTTACTTTGAGAGCAGATATGATTCTAAAACGCTCAAGATCGTAGCTTCGGCTATCATTTTCATTTTCCTGATTCCGTATACCGCATCTGTCTACAACGGCCTCTCCAATCTGTTCGAGATGGCCTTCGGTATTCCGTATATTTACTGCGTATGCATGATGGCGGTACTCACCTGTGTATATGTCCTCATGGGCGGATACACTGCAACGGTCTATAATGATTTCGTGCAGGGCATCATCATGCTGCTCGGTATTGTGATTGTCATTCTGTCCGTTCTTAACGGTCATGGCGGCTTTATGAACGCAGTACGCCAGCTGTCGGAGATCCCGTCGGACAACCCGATCACAATGGGGCAGCAGGGCGCGTTCGCGTCTTTCTTCGGACCGGATCCGGTCGGCCTTCTGTATGTTATCATTCTGACATCTCTCGGTACATGGGGTCTTCCGCAGATGGTCCAGAAGTTCTACGCGATCAAGTCCGAGAAGGCTGTCGCTACCGGAACGATTGTATCGACGTTCTTCGCGGTCGTCATCGCCGGCGGCTCCTATTTCCTCGGCGGTTTTGCTAGACTGATCGATGTCTCGCTGGTCTCAAAGACAAACCCGGACGGGACACTTGCTATGATGTACGACCACGTCATGCCGCAGCTGCTTTCCAACCTGCCGGATATACTGATGGGCGTTCTGATCGTCCTCATCATGAGCGCATCGATGTCCACGCTGTCATCACTGGTCCTCACATCTAGCTCCACGATGACACTTGACTTCCTGAAGGGCACTGTCATGAAGAAGATGACAGAGAAGCAGCAGCTCTGGTGGCTCCGCGCATTTGTAATTTTCTTCATCGTCATCTCGGTCGCGATTGCCATGAACCCGCCGACATTCATCGCGCAGCTCATGGGTATCTCCTGGGGCGCTCTGGCCGGCGCGTTCCTCGCTCCTTTCATGTACGGGCTGTACTGGAAGGGCGTCACGAAAGCGGCTGTCTGGGTCTCCTTCATATACGGTGTCGGTCTCACGGTTGCAAATATGTACACGGCCTGGATGAGTCCCATTCAGGCGGGCGCGATCGCTATGCTGGGCGGTCTGGTGCTTGTACCGGTCGTGAGTTTGCTCACGCCGAAGATGGACAAAGCGATGGTCGACGGCATATTCGCCTGCTACGATGTGGAGGTCGACACAACAACGAAGAACAGGCTTCCGGACGAGGAAGATGTGGACTGATTATAACACTGGCGCTGCCGCATCTAAGAAATGCGGCAGCTTTTTTTATACCCTGCCACAATAGACTCATTTATGCTATAATGAAGAATGCTGAAAAGATGAAGGAGGGGAGGACCGCTATGTTCGAACTTGACAGAAAGCTGCTGCAAAAAAACAATGCTGCGGACAGGATCCGCGGCTCGCTCATCGGCGGAGCGTGCGGTGACGCGCTCGGCTACGCCATTGAGTTCACGCCGGAAAGAGATATCTTCGCGCACTACGGTGCGGAAGGTATTACGAGCTATGAACTTGACCCGCGAAAAGGATTGGCTCTAATATCGGACGACACTCAGATGACGATGTTCACAGCCAATGGGCTGGTGGCATCGGTCCGCGACGAATCCCCGGATGAGCCGAGGGCTTATGTGGCAAAAGCGTATCAGGACTGGCTCCTGACCCAGAGAAAATCATACAGACAGGTCATGTGGATGGATCCGTCGGAAATGTACGGCAACGTTACCTGGCTGCTCCGGAATCCGGATATGTACCACCTGAGAGCGCCAGGTAATACGTGCCTCAGCGCGCTGATCGGCAACGAAGACTCTGTTGTGCCTGACTACATAGCGTCTCCGCGAAATGAGAGCAAGGGCTGCGGCGGTGTCATGAGAGTCGCTCCGGTCGCCCTCATGCCTTACGGCGAGCCGATCGAGAAGATCGATATGGAGGGCGCCGAGATCGCTGCCATCACCCACGGACATTCGCTCGGGTATATGCCGGCGGCTCTTCTGGTACATATAATTCGAAGAATTGTGTATCCGGAGCAAACAATGACCCTCAAGGAGATTGTTCTTGAGGGATGCGATACGATCCATCGGCTGTTCCGCGCGGATGCGCATGTTGACCGCATGGTCAGCATTATTCAGGATGCGGTGCGGCTATCCTATAGCAGTGTTGTGACGGATATCGAGGCAATCCATAAGCTCGGCGCAGGATGGGTAGGCGAGGAAGCGCTTGCCATAGCGGTTTTCTGTGCCCTGAAATACGAAAACGACTTCAACCGGGCGCTCATCACGTCTGTAAATCACGGCGGTGACAGCGACTCGACCGGCGCGATTTGTGGGAATATTCTCGGTGCCGTCGTCGGATATGACGGGATTGGTGAAGAGTGGAAAGAGCATCTTGAGCTCAGAGACGATATACTGAAACTTGCGGACGAGATCATACTTATTTGATAATCGGAGTAGCACATGGCGGACACAACAGTAATAGGTTTTCATCTCCCGACGGAGGAACACGGCTGCATGAGCAACTGGTACCCCGCGGAGTTCAGATATGCCGGACTTCGCTTTTCCAGCGTGGAACAGTATGTGATGTATCACAAAGTCATGCTGGCAGGGCGATACGATCTGGCGAAAGAAATCATGAATTCAGATGACCCGGCTGTCATGGAGAATATTGCCGGGGACAATGCTTTTCCGGAGTATACGCGGATAAAGAATAAGTGGCACTGGATCTGCAGGATCGTGGTCAGGCGGGCTGTATTTGCAAAATTCATGCAGCACCCGGAACTGAGGCAGGAACTCCTTGCGACCGGCAATGCGCTGCTGGCCGAGTGCTCGCATCTGGATAAGAACTGGGGTGTCGGGATCAGCCTGCGCGATATGCGGTGGAAGAGTCCGGAGAACTGGAACGGTAAAAACGACCTCGGCAATATCTTAATGGAAGTACGGGATGAGATACGGCAGCTTGAGATGGCAGTCGGGGAGGAGAATCTCTGTTTTGAGGACGCGATGAACGCGGAGGCCAACGACGAGTGGAATATGTCGGCGGCAGCCCTTGCCAATCATCCGTCATACGGCAGGAGCGTGATGGCCTACGTGGATACATTTGCAAATAACTTCACGCGCCAGAGCTTCATGGACGCCGGCACATCGCTGGCTGAATGGGAGAAGAAGATCCGCGCGAAAGAGGGTGCGGCTGTCCCGGTGCTGGGCTTTTTCGATCTGAAGCAGGATGTGTATGACATTTCCCGCCGGCTGTACGCGAATGCCCGCTATGACCGCATCCATGTGTTCTGCGCCAAATTCATGACACTCCTTGAAATGTTCACCCGCGATGAGGGGCTCCATGCGTGGGCGGCCGGTTATCAGAAGAACAGGCCGGGCGATGAACATGCGGGCCTTGGCAGCTTCATCTACGATGAATTCGTGCCCGGAGCCCGGAAAGCCGGACTTACGCCGGCTGATTACTATGAGATAATTGATAATTCGGCGCTCGACGTCAGAATGATATCCAACCCGGACGTGGCCTGGATTCAAGGTCTTACAAGGGAGGAGATACTTGCCTGTGTTGCCTGGCATTTCAGAGCGGATTATTTTGCGGAAGGGGCTCTGGTCAGACATTCGATCGGGGACGGAGTCCTGCTCAAATTCTTTAAGGCCCTGCTGTGATACATGCAGCAGCTGTCAACATCCGGAGGATCAGCTATGATTACCGATATGCATGAGAAGATGCCATATTATTACCAGCGGACCGGCCCATTTGCGGATCTTCCGTATCACAGGCATACGATACGGTCAGACGGGTGTGGAATTGTGGCATTTGCGATGGCCGCCTCGTATCTGCTGGAGCGGAATGTAGAACCTCCGGAACTTGTGAAATGGGCCGGTCGACGATTTGCCGGGCTTTCCGGAAGAGGAACGCGGGGCGTATTTTTTGTTAAAGCGTCGGACGCGTACGGTCTTTCCTGCACCCCCACGAACGATCTGAGCGTAGCCATGCACGCGCTGCGGAGCGGAAGTCCTGTGATCTACTATACAAAGAAATCAGGTGGGGTGTTTTCAACCATTCCGCATTATCTGGTGCTCTCGGGCATCACGGAGGAAGGCAGGGTCCTGATCCACAATCCGAACGGAATGAATGACGGGAAAGATTTTCCGATTGAGACAATAGAAAGATTCAGGGCGAGGAGTATCAGGGAAAAATCGTTCTACATTATTGAGAGGAAACAAGGCTGATGAAAGTTCTGCTGATCATACCTGCTTACAATGAAGAGGCCTCCATCCTCTACACCATTGAGACCGTTCGCCATTTCAATCGTCAGAACAGTCTGCAGCTGGAGTACATAGTCATAAACGACGGCTCAAAGGATCGCACGGAGAGGATCCTTGTGGATAACGATATTCCCCACATCACCCACCCTCGCAATCGCGGAATAGGCAGGGCCGTTCAGACCGGCTATCGGTACGCTGCCCTGCACGGCTATGACATTGCGATACAGTATGACGGGGACGGTCAGCACGATGCAAGGTTCATCATGGACATGATCGAGCCGATCGTGGACGGTGAGGCCGATCTTGTCATCGGCTCACGCTATATCAGGGGAGGCAAGTATTATACGAACGGCGGCCTGCGCAGATTGGGCGGCCGGTTCATATCGCTGCTCCTTTATCTGTTCTGCTACCGGGCGATCCAGGATCCGACGAGTGGCTTTCGGGCAGCCAGCGCCGACGTCGTCAAGCATTTTGCCAGTCACTACCGCAATCCGTATCCGGAACCGGCTTCCCTCGCCGATTTGATCTGGGAGGGCTTCAGAATCAAAGAAGTCCCGGTCGCCATGAGAAAGAGATATGGAGGAAGATCTTCCATCCGAAACTGGCGGACGATTTATTATATGTATTATACGACAGTCTCGATTTATGAAGAGTCGCACCGAAAGGAAGGGACTCCGAAGACGAGGATTCCGGCGGGTGGGGCGGAGAACGCGGATGTCGGGGAAATCGCGGACATGAAGGAGCTCGTGGGCGCGCCGGAAATCGCGGGCGAGGCGGATCAGACGTCAGATAAAGAGGAAAATGGGTATGGGCAATACGAAAATAGCATTTTTTGACATCGACGGAACCCTCTGGAATTTCCACAACGAGATTCCGGAGAGCACAGGCCGGGCGATCAGAGCCCTCCGGGAGAACGGGCATCTGGCATTTATAAATACCGGCCGGTCGAGAGGATTTGTCACATCCCCGGATCTTTTCGCCCTCGGGTTTGACGGCGTTGTGTCCGGCTGCGGGACCATGATCGAATGTGCCGGGGCGATAAAACATGAGGACGGGACCTGCGGACTCAGAAAAGAGCGAGGGGTCACGGACGTCATGTATCGCGATGAGGATGTGATTTTTTATCACCGCCTTGACAATGAACTGCTGCGTGAAGTGCTCGATGTGATACGGCCTCTGGGCTTTCGGCCGATCCTTGAAGGCCGTGATTATCTTTATTTTGACATGGAAGATTTTGCAAATGACGCCTACGGGCAGGCTATAAACCGTCAGCTCGGCGAGCGGCGGCTTCCGATCCGGGAGAATGCCGGACTGTGGGAGGCATCCAAGCTGAGCTGCGATACTGCCGGCGCGGATATCGAGTCCGGATATAAGTATCTGGAGCGCAACTTTCAGAATCTCATTCACAATGAGAAGGTGGTTGAGAGTGTTCCGCTCGGCTTTTCCAAGGGCAGCGGGATACGAAAGGTCTGTGAACTGTTCGGAATTCCGCTCTCGGATACGATTGCGTTCGGCGACAGTGTCAATGACCTGGACATGCTAGAGACCGCCGGTGTCGGGGTTGCGATGGGCAACGGGACAGATGCCGCCAAGCAGGCAGCAGATTATGTCACGACGAATATGTTTGATGACGGGATCTGGAATGCGTGCGAGGCGCTGGGACTTATATGACGATCGGCAAGGTTAATCGGGCTCTGTAGAAATGAAAATGAACATGAAAAAAGGGGCTGCTGACAGCCCCTTTTGCTATTGATATCAGCCGCGGAATTTACAGCGTGCAGGGTGAAAGCCCTTATTGGTTCTGCAGGCGGTCACCTCAGCATTGAGTAGCCGAAACCGTTGCAGATCGCAGTCACCTTCATGCCCTGCTTGCAGAGCTTGCAGTCGTGTGATTTCCATGAGCGATATGCCGGCAGATCGCTCTGATCGAAGATCGAGTGGATCGGGAACCCATCGATCGCAGTGCAGGCCGAGAAAATTGCGGAGATGCCAACGACTTTGGCTCCATAGTAGTTCAGAGTCTCAGCCGCGTTGGCTATTGTCTTTCCGGTGGTGGCGGTCGCAAGAATCAGGAGAACATTTTTGTTGTTGAGCATCATATTCATGTTTTCACGGAAGATCATCTGCCCGTTAATGCCGTACTCGGGGGATATAATGTAGAGTGTCTTATGCGCATTTTTGGAGATGTTGCCGGCGCGCGTGAGTTCATTTGCAAGATACGCTCCTACAACTTCCATTCCCTCGAGGCAGCAGATGGTGTCGACGGAAGTGGAGCTGCCGAAGAAATCGCACATTGCGGACGCGACTGCCTGGGCTTCGGCCTGTCTGCGCATAATCGCTGTCATATCCATCAGATAATTCGTGTGAGAGTTCGGAGTGACAAAATGTCCCGGAACAACACGGAGAATCACATTTCTGTAGTGTTTGGATTCAAGCTTATTATATTCTAACATACGTTCTCCTTTCTCAATGTATTTAACAGAAAAGTCCAAATTTATTTGCAAATATTATATAATATTTGTGCAAATCGTGCAATGTTTATACGCAGGTAAATACCTGTATTTGAGTGGCAAAAATCAGGGCTACGATTTATAATGAGTATGACCGGCCTTTACGAACACGCGGCGCTTCGGGGAACCGCCGAGGCGGAATACGCGGGCCGGAGATTATGAATGAATTGGAGAATGCTTATGAGCAAGGCCAGAGAAAATCTCTTAAGAGTGAGAGATAACATAAATGAAGTGCTGATTGGAAACCCTGACGCGACGACCTTGGTCATCATTGCGCTCATCACCGGTGGCCATGTGCTGCTTGAGGACATGCCCGGCACGGGGAAGACGACGCTCGCAAGGCTGCTGGCAAGATCGTTTGACACCGGGTTCGGACGCATTCAGTTCACGCCGGACCTCCTTCCCTCCGATGTCACGGGTCTTTCCGTCTGGAACAAACAGAGCGGTGAATTCGAGTTCAGGAGAGGCCCGATCTTCACCAATATTCTTCTTGCGGACGAGATAAACCGTGCGACTCCGAGGACCCAGTCAGGTCTGCTTGAGTGTATGGAGGAGAGGCAGGTCACAGTTGACGGCACGACGAGGAAGCTTGAGGAACCCTTTATTGTCATCGCTACCCAGAATCCGATCGAGACGGGCGGAACATTTCCTCTGCCCGAAGCTCAGCTCGACCGCTTTCTCATGCGCGTATCGCTGGGAACACCGAAGCGGGCCGATGAGGTGAGGATCCTCTACAGCTTCATGCACAAAGATCCCAGGGAGAGCGTAGCGCGCTCAGCATCGGCAGAGGATATAGCCGACGCGAGAAGAGAGGCCGCACTCATTGACGTCAGACCGGATCTCCTCGGCTACATCGCGGACATTGCCCTCGCGACAAGGGGGAGAAATGATATAGCGGCCGGCATCAGCCCGCGCGGTTCGATTGCCCTCATGCATGCGGCCCAGAGCGCCGCGTGGCTGAATGAGCGGGACTATGTCGTGCCCGAGGATATCAAATTCGTGGCGGTCCCGGTACTTGCCCACAGGCTGGTGCTTACTCAGAATTACGGCTATTTCGAGGAACAGGAGAATCTCATCCGGGAAGTTCTGGACCGGGTCCCGGTGCCGACGGAAGATTTCGGAAGGTAAGTATGCTGATCATATGGATACCAGTCGGCATACTGATCCTGTATGTCGCAATTCATACCTTATACATGGCTGTCTGGGACAAAAAGCTGTCAGCGTCGGTCTATTTTACAAAGAGGACGGTCACAGAGGGCGATGAGCTCACGCTCGTCGAGGAAGTTGCCAATGCGAAGCGGATACCCATCCCTGTCCTCATCATGGAGTATAAACTGAACCGAAACATACGGATGCACGGCAACGAGAATGCGTCTGTGACCGACCGGACAAATGTCATAGAATATTTCAGCCTCGGTCCCCGTGAGAAGGTCATGAGAGAGCATCGCCTCACTGCGGAAAAGCGCGGTTATTACCGCATCGATTCCTCTGACATCGAAGTGCCGGAGCTTTTTTCCGGAAAGCGGGGCTATATGCACCTTGTGCAGGACACAGACCTTGTCGTGTTTCCCAGAATGCTCAGCTTTGACTATTTTCAGGGGATCAGCGAGAAGCTTCTCGGAGAGGTGCTCGCCAGGCGCAGAATGTATGAAGATGTTTTCTCCTTCAGGGGAATACGCGAGTACGCTCCGACGGATCCCATGTCTGCGATCAACTGGAAGGCATCTGCCCGTACAGGTGATTTTATGGTGAATCTTCGCGATTTCACCTACGGCTCGGAGGTCGAGATCCTGCTGAATCTTGCGCATCCCGGCGCGAGAAATCCTGAGCGTCTCCTTGAGTACGCGATCCGGATCGCGTACACGATCGCGGGCAGCTGTATTGACCATAAAGTTCCTGTCAGCATTGTATCAAATGGCAGGGATGCCATCACAGGCCGTGAACTTTCCATTCATGCCGGCAGTTCGACTGACCATATAAGGTCGGTGGGCATGAGCCTTGCGAGGCTGGATCTGGAGCTCGAGGGGCGGGCATTTGCGGATATACTGAGAGCCGGGGTGCGCATGGCCGGCAGGGAAAATGTCAGCACGCTCATGATCTGCTCGGACAGGAGTGACGAGGTGATCCGCGGAGCTCTGGAGCTTGCCCGGAGGAAAGACGGTCTGTACTGGCTGTGCCCCCTTGATAAGGGTACGGAGAAGAAAGCGGTCCCCGCGGAAATTACATTTCAGGTCATTGAGATATAGCGGAGCGGAAAGTTATGGATGAATCAAAGCGCTTTAAGGCGGAAACGACAGGACTTTTTGCGGTTCGGACCATTTCGAACTGCCTGCTTGTCGTGTCCTTTGATGCCGCGTTCGGGATGATGTTCGATCTGCCCCCTCTGCTCATCTGCATAAGCGCGTGCGAGATGCTGATCTATCTGGTGCTTGCCATGCTCCTTAGAAGAAGGTTCAGGTCGTTTGTCGTATTCTGCCTTGTCCATTTTGCCGGAATACTTCTGGTCACCTTCGGTGCACCCTACATGTTCTATGTCCACCTCATTTCTGCTTCATGGATCTCGGCAGTTGCTCTTTATGACTACATTTCGGGAAGACGAATGATTTACCCCGGCATCGGACATGTGATTTATCCCTTTGCAATTTTTATAGCCGGCTTTACGACGGGCAGAGAGAATGTGATCCTACTCGCTGTCCTCTCGGAGACCGCTTTTCTTATTCTCTTCATATTGCGAAGAAACTTTGAGAGTCTTGACAACGTGTTCATCGCTTCCTCGAGATATGTCAGGGTGCCCTACGAGAAGATGCGGCGGATGAATACATTTCTCGCGGTCACATTTGTCCTGGCTTCGCTCCTGGTCGCTGTCATTCTCGGGCTTGTTTTCGACGGAGCGAAGCTCATTTATCTGATCGGGCAGGGGTTTGTTCTTGTCATGGCAGCTATATTCATCGGGCTCGTATGGCTGTTCAGCCATCTTTTTCCGAATGCCGACAATGCTCTTGCCGGGGGTATGGCGGGTGGAATGACGAGCTTTGAGCAGATAATGGAGGAACATCCGATCCTGATGCTGCTCTGGCATACATTTGAATTCGCTGCCTACGCGGTGGCTGCCGGTATAATGATATATCTGATTTACAGATTCGTAAGGGATCTGTACTATGAGTTCAGATCCGCAATTCCGGAGAACGGGGATAAAAGGATCATGCTTGAGACGAGGGAAGATCATGAGGAGACGGAGCTAAGACCGAGAAACGCAAAGCCCGGCTTCGGTCGTGAGGACAGGGTACGCAGAAGATATATAAAACTTGTGCGCGACTCCGGCAGGCAGAAGGAAATAACGGACAGCATGACGCCGATGGAAATCGAGGCGAAGATCGACAGGAAGGAACTTAGTGAGCTTCACGATGCCTATGAAAAAGCTCGATACGGGTGAACACGTATTTGCTGGACACGAGCGGTATTTCATCTTATAATGTGTGCTGTCTGAAAGAAGATATATCAGCATATCCTATGAAACACGATTAGCAATTATTCCACTAAGATTAAAGGAGAATTACATGAATTACGCTGAAGAGTCACTCAAACTGCATGAGCAGAAAAGGGGAAAAATCGAAGTTATCGCCACAGTTCCGTGCAAAAACGAGACGGATCTGTCGCTTGCGTATACTCCGGGCGTTGCCCAGCCGTGTCTGGAGATCCAGAAGGATGTCAATAAGAGCTATGACCTGACACGCCGCTGGAACATGTGCGCGGTCATCACCGACGGCACTGCTGTCCTCGGTCTTGGCGATATCGGCCCGGAGGCCGGCATGCCGGTCATGGAGGGCAAATGCGTTCTGTTCAAGTCCTTCGGCGATGTCGACGCATTCCCGCTCTGCATCAAGTCCAAGGACGTGGATACGATCGTCAACACGGTTTACCTCATCTCCGGATCTTTCGGCGGCATTAATCTCGAGGATATATCCGCCCCCAGATGCTTTGAGATCGAGCGGAAGCTGAAAGAAAAATGTGACATCCCGATTTTCCACGACGATCAGCACGGAACGGCAGTTATCACGCTGGCGGGGCTTATGAATGCACTTAAGGTCGTCGGAAAGAAAAAGGAAGATGTCAAAATCGTGACATCCGGCGCGGGTGCTGCCGCCATTTCCATCACAAAGCTTTTGCTTTCCGCGGGATTTAAGAATGTCGTCATGACTGACCGGCGCGGTGTGATTTATAAAGGCCGTGAGGAAGGCATGAACTGGATCAAGAAGGAGATGGCTGAGATCACGAATCTTCAGGGTGAGACAGGTTCCCTGGCGGACGCGCTCGTAGGTGCCGATATCTTTATCGGTGTATCTGCCCCGGGTCTTGTGACTCAGGATATGGTGAGATCCATGAACAGAGATGCCATTATATTTGCGTGCGCCAACCCGACGCCGGAAATTTTCCCGGAAGACGCGAAGGCAGCAGGCGCGGCAGTCATATCCACAGGCCGTTCCGACTACCCGAATCAGATCAACAACGTGCTGGCATTCCCGGGTATCTTCCGCGGAACATTCGATGTGAGGGCGAGCGACATCAATGAGGAGATGAAGATGGCGGCCGCAAAAGCTCTTGCGGACCTCATTTCCGATGATGAGCTGTCTGCCGATTATATCATCCCGAAGGCTTTCGACCCGCGCGTAGGTCCTGCTGTCGCAAAGGCTGTCGCGCAGGCGGCGAGAGATACGGGGGTAGCACGGATATAAAGCCTGCTGCGGTCGCAGCCGCGCAATGGCGAAAGTGCTTTGTTTTTGCGCGGCGCGGCAAGAACGCAGAGGCATTCCTGATATTACACAGCAACAGTTTAAAGCGTTAATGTTATGACATTTTACAGGCTTGACTTGCCACATTTTTTCATATAGAATTATGTATTAGTACTTGGACCTGCATATTATATAGTTTCAAATGCGCTGAAAAGTACGCTTGGTGCATGCCTTTTAGATGTTGCTGCGGTATGATCCGGCATGTGCCGCATATTATAGTATCAGGAGGAAGAAAAAATGAAGAAAAGAATGGCACTTGTTCTTTCCGCGATTATGGCTGCAGGTTTGATCCTGGCAGGCTGCGGAGGCTCATCATCATCAGCACCGGCTGCAGGTGGAAATACAGCTGCAGACTCCACCGCGGCTACATCCGACACGGTCGGCGGCATGGAAGGCGGTACGAACCTGAACTTCACAACAGGCGGCGATCAGGGCACATACTACGGCTTTGGCGGCGTTCTGGCAAGCAAGATCTCCGAGACGACAAGCACGAATGTTACAGCGATCGCGTCCGGCGGTTCTCAGGCTAACATTGAATTTATTGATGCAGGCGATGCACAGCTCGGCTTCGTACAGTCAGACGTTATGGCGTACGCTTATGACGGAACAAGACTTTTTGAGGAGACCGGCAAGGTCGAGAGCTTCTCTACAGTTGCAGCTCTCTACATGGAGCAGGTACAGATCGTCTCCGTGGATCCGTCCATCACATCTGTAGCTGACCTCAAGGGCAAGAACGTGTCGATCGGCGCCGCCGGTTCCGGCACATACTTCAATGCCCTCGATGTTCTTGCGGCTTACGGTCTGACAGAAGATGACATCAATCCGACATACCAGTCCTTCGGTGATTCCGCGGAAGCTCTGCAGGACGGCAAGATCGATGCAGCTTTCATCGTAGCCGGCGCTCCGACAACTGCTGTCACATCTCTTGCGACATCCAAGGCAGTCAACGTTATTTCCATCGATGATGAGCACATCAAGGCTCTCATTGAGCAGTCTCCGTACTATGCTGAGGCTACAATCCCTGCTGACGCTTACGGCACAGAGTCCGATATCAAGACCGTTGCGGTCGCAGCGGTTGTTATTGCAAACAACGACGTATCCGAAGCCGATGTCTACAACTTCCTGTACGGCGTATTTGAGAATGTTGATTCCATCACGGCAGCTCATGCAAAGGGCGCTGAGCTTGACCTTGACTTTGCCGCTTCCGTAACTTCTGTACCGTATCATCCGGGCGCAGCTAAGTACTTCAGCGAAAAAGGTATTGAGGTACCGACAAAATAACTCTTAGCAAAGCGGTGCATATGCACGAAATCTTAATTACGACTTGTGAAGGGGTGCCGCTCGCACCCCTTCTTTTTAGAAAGGAAATTCTTCGATGGAAGAGAAGAAGCATTTTAACAATCCTGATATGAATGGGAATATCGATGTTGGCAGTGCCAAGGATGTCGATGATGTCATGAAAAAATACGACCGCGAGTCCAATACCCGCGCGTGGGAGGGAAGACCCGGGCAGGTCGTCCGCTTCCTTTCTGTCGGCTTCTCAGTCTTCAGCATCTGGGTCACATTATTCTCGACCGCGATGCCGGAAGTGAGACTAAATATGTTTCTTGGCATGATCCTGATCCTTGGCTACCTGCATTACCCGATCAGAAAGGGTGATGTCAAGCCCAATACTCTGCCCTGGTACGATATTATCATCATGGTCTGCGGCGCAGGCCCGTTTTTCTATTTTGCCCTGAAGGCAACAGATATTATCAAACTTGCGTCTAGAGTATCGAAAGATCCGTTCATGGTTGTGATCGCGGTGTTCGGCGTGCTGGCCTACATGGAACTCTGCCGCCGCTGTGTCGGTATTCCGATTCTTATTGTTGTCGGTTGTCTTCTGGCATATACATTTGCCAAAGTCCGCTTCGGAAAAGTTGTCTATGACCTTTTCTATACAACGACAGGTCTCATGAACACGCCGATCAATGTCTGCGCGAAATATATTGTCGTGTTCATCATATTCGGTGCGTTCCTCGAACGGACCGGAATTTCCACGTTCTTCATCAATCTGGCCAACTGTGCCGCCGGCGCGTCCGCGGGCGGTCCCGCGAAAGTAGCTGTCATTTCATCAGCCCTCTGCGGTATGGTCTCCGGATCTTCTGTCGGTAATACTGTAACGACAGGTTCTGTCACGATTCCGATGATGAAGAGAACAGGCTACAAGTCAGAGTTCGCCGGGGCAGTAGAAGCTGCTGCCTCCACCGGCGGTCAGATCATGCCGCCGATCATGGGCGCTGCAGCCTTTCTCATGGCTGAGTACATGGGCATCCCCTACGGGCAGGTCGCGCTCCGCGCTGTTCTTCCGGCTGTTCTGTATTTCGTCGGCATCTATATGTCCGTCCATCTTGAAGCCAAGAAACTCGGACTTCGCGGTATGTCAAAAGATCAGCTCCCGAAAGTAAAGGAGCTGCTCCCGAAGATCTATCTTCTGGCTCCGCTTATTATCCTGGTCATCCTGGTCTCCACGAATATGTACACAATGCAGTTCTCGGCGACTGTCGCCATTGGCATTACGATCCTTGTCGGGCTCATCAATAAGGATGACAGAATCTCCGTGAAAAAGATCATCGACGCGCTCGAAGCCGGCGGCAAGGGTACGATTTCCGTCGCTGTCGCGTGCGCAATGGCGGGCATCGTTGCCGGCTGTATCACATCGACAGGTCTTGCTTCACAGCTTATCACGCTCATTGTCAATATTTCGGGTGGAAACAAGCTCATTGCTCTGTTCCTGACAATGCTCTGCTGCATCGTCCTCGGCATGGGTGTCCCGACGACTGCCACATACTGCATTATGGCTGCGACATGTGCTCCGATCCTAATCAGCCCGGCGATCGGTATTCCGCGTGTATGTGCGCATTTCTTCGTATTCTATTTTGGAATTGTTGCAGATATCACACCGCCGGTCGCCCTTGCGGCTTACGCCGGCTCTGCCATAGCGAAAGCGCCGCCGATGCGGACAGCATTTACTGCTTCGCGCCTCGCTATTGCCGCTTTTATCTGCCCCTATATCTTCTGTTTGAACCCGGTCATGCTGCTTGAGTTTGAGGGTATGACCGGCGGTATGGCGGGACTGACGCTTGTTCAGGTCATCATTACCTCGCTCATCGGCCTCTTTAGCGTTGCTGCCGGACTGAACGGACACCTGTTCAAGGATATAAATCCGGTTTTCAGGGTCATCTTCATCGCTGCCGGCCTTGCGCTCATGGTGCCGGGAACAGTTACGGATATCGTCGGTATCGGTATTTTTGTGGCTATGACCCTGATGCAGAAGAGAGGCGCAGCTGCTGTACAGACTAATTGAGCAAGTGACCATTGAAGCGTGATCATGAAAGATTTATAATGTAACGAGTATCGTTTGGTGCAATATATTTTTAGTGAGGAGGAAAAACATGAAGAAGTACATTGCAGAACTTATTGGAACGGCAGTGCTGGTAACCCTGGGCTGCGGAACCGCGATGCTGGTCGGCTGTGACGCGATATCCGGCGGTGGCTATATTTTGACAGCATTTGCTTTCGGTCTTGTGATCATAGCAATGGCATACAGCATTGGCAACATATCCGGATGCCATATCAATCCGGCTGTATCACTCGGCTGCCTGCTTGCCGGCAGGATGCAGCCTGCGGACTTCATTCCGTACGTTATTGCACAGTGCATCGGATCATTTGTGGGCTCAGCGATCCTGGCGGTTATTTTCCTGCTCGGCGGCGTGCCTGATATGACCGGCGGCTTCGGGGCAAACGGACTTGCAGGTGTCGGCGGGAGCTTCATCGCCGGTCTCGTGGTAGAGATCGTGCTCACGTTCATCTTTGTACTCACAATTCTCGGTGCCACGGATTCCAAGTATAAGAATGGCAGACTTGCGGGTCTCGTGATCGGCTTCACTCTGGTATTGGTGCACATTCTCGGTATCGGTCTCACGGGAACATCCGTGAACCCGGCCAGAAGTCTTGGCCCGGCTGTCTTTGCGGCATTTACCGGCAATTTCGGTCCGATCATCAGCCTGTGGGTATTCATCGTCGGCCCGCTCGTGGGCGCGGCGCTTGCTGCAATCTGCTATAATTTCCTGACTGAGAGATAAGTATTTCAGGGGCTGTCGCCACCGGGCGGCAGTCTCTTATTTTTTTACGCAAAACAGCCCTTTTGATCGAAGAATGGAGTGCGTCTGCCGCGCGCGCACACATTTGCGACCTTACAGTCATGTATGCTTGCCCATAAAAGCCGTGGTTGTTATAATAACTCAGTGTAGCGAAGACTGCGGGGATTTAGTCATGATCATGTCAGCCTGCCTGAACCGGATCCCGCGCACGGTCTTTCGAATGAGACCTGAATATGAGAGGAAATAATTATGAAGCGGAATGACTTCCTGCAAAATCTTTTGCTTATCATATTATCGGCAGCCCTTGCGGCGGGGATCGTGCATCTGGCGTGTCTGGGAGCGATTCCGGTCACCTTTACGTCACGGGCTGAGGTGCAGCTGACCGGCGATGATCTTCATGTGAGCGACGTAAGAGAATTTGCCGGATATATAGAGGGTGATGCATCACTCAGGAAAAAGGTGCTGAACGAGTCTTACAGGGACGACCCGGCTGGAGGACGCGGAGCGGCATATAATGCTGAGACAAAGGTCTGGACTGAAACGGGGATCATAGATATTTATGTGCGATCCGGGGACCCATATGTCGCCCATGACATTGCCGCGGCGATCGTGACAGCTGCCAACGCCGACTACCCGGCAGCACATGAGGGAATTTCTGTGAAATTGGTGGAGGCCGCGAGTGTGGCAAATGAACCTGACCCGCTTCCGGTCTTTCGATATACGGTACTGGGTGCGATACTTGGAGCCGTGTTCGGCGCATTTATCTCTTATGCGGCGGTCAAGAGTGAGCGGGAGAAACGTCGGAGGGTTAGGACTTCGGATCCCCGCTTCGCAAGGATCGAGGAGGAGGATGAACAGGTCTATGACGCTCTTTTTTCGGATGACAATGAGGATGTAGATCCGGAAATGCGGGAGCTTTATCAGGTGGCTAAGAAGGCCGGCAGCGCACATGAGAAGAGTGGACGGGAAGAGGACGGCAATGAAGGCCGCATGTCCGAGGAGGCGGAAGCCGCCTATCGGGAAGCCATGGAGATAGAGGCCGCAGCGGCCGGCGAAGTGGACCGGATGAATCAGGAGACGGATCCGGATATAGATGCAGAGACGGAATCAAAGGCAGAAACAGAGACAGAAAAAGTGACAGAGACAGAGGGAGGCAATCCGTATGAAGAATAATGTGAGAGGCTCCATTATTATCCTTGAGGCTGCTGCAATCATGATAGTCGCTGCCCTCGTTATGAGGATAAAAGCCGGCGCGGATGAACTTCCGCCTGTGATCAGCATTCCCGAAGGTATAGTTTCCTACACCCAGGGGGACGACCCTGAGGTCCTCCTTTCGGGGGTGACAGCATTTGATGAGAAGGACGGGGATGTCACGGACAGTATTCTGATTTCTTCGATCACCGTGAACGGAAACGGCAGAGCAACAGCGATCTACCACGCGAAGGACAACAGCAATAATGTCGCTGTCGCGGAGAGAAGCATACAGTTCACTCCCGATGAGACAGCCGGTCTTGCGGGATTACCTGTGAATAGCGAACCTTTGGAGATTACGATTCTGCCCGGCGAGGACGAGAACGGTCAGTCTGTCCATGACGAGAGCGTGGCGCCGGAGGATTCGTCCGCTGCAGATGACGGAACTGGCGCCGGCGAGAGCACGGACTCCTACGACTCGACCGTTGCCGGCTCAGATGACAGTACAGCATCTGACGGAGTCGAAGGTCAGGACGATGCTGCCGGAACGCAGAGCGCGCAGTCCGAAAGCGCCGACTCGGTACTCCTTGCTTATGAGGATATGGAACCTGACAATTATACGGGCGATGACATGGAAATAATCGGATCCGCTCTCCGCAGCGAGACAGAGGCGGCCAAAGAGAACCTGCCGGACGGATCGCCGTCCATTGGACTCATGGCCCACGCGATTTTCCAGGATGTGGGATCGTCGTTTAATCCGCTGGATATTATATCCTCAATTGATGACGCTGAGGATCCGATCGAGTATATATTCGGACAGATCCATGTGGAGGGCAATGCGGGCTTTACAACAGAGTATCCCGGCAAGTATCTGTTCAGATACTATGTCATTGATTCAGACGGGAATAAATCAAATGTAGCCCGGCTCTACGTTGTCGTCCGCTGATTATCACACAGGGAGTACGTATGTCTTATGCCGGGCGGCCGGAAATGCCTGAGCGGGACATATATCGGAGTTATATGGAGAATAAAAAACTTGAGCGTTGGGCGAGAGCTCTGCTTGATACCGGAAAACGCAATAATCTTGTGAATTTCAGAGAGACAAAAAGTTCGTCCGCGGAGATCCTTATGCCCTCCGCGGAGGAGCTTTTTCAGAGAGCCCTGGCCGGAGCGGAATTCGAAGTCCTTGATATAGGACCTGACGGATCGGGTACAGTCCCGGACAGAGACACGTATCTTAATACATACGCGGAAAAGCTGCGGAAGAAAAAGCAGATCCTGCTGTACTCCGCAAAAGGAGATCCGGCAGCTTCCGTCAGGAACATTGAAAAGAGAGCCAGGTCCGTGATCGAGGAGACCGGTGTCAACGTCGCGTACATGGCCTTCGGTTTTGTGAACTGGACGGATGCGAGCAGCCGGCAGGAAGTGTTCCGGGCACCTCTTATCTTGATACCGATTCATATCACAAGGAAGTCGGCGATCGATCCGTGGCTCATCAGAGCTGTGGATGACGAACTTGTCGTCAATCCGACGTTTGATTATCTGATCACAGCAGAAAAGGGCATCAGTCTGCCTCCGTATTCGGATGAGGAGACTCTGGCGGAGTATCTCCTGAACGTGCAGGATCGCGCGTCGAAGCTCGGCTGGACAGTGTCGGCAGAGTGTTGGATCGGCCTCTTCTCATTCCTCAAGATCAACATGTATCATGATCTGATCGATCACGAGGAGATGATCCTTCGGAATGACAATGTTCTGACCCTGCTCGGTGAGCCGATTCAGGGCACGTCCCGAGATACAGAGGAGGAAGCCGGGGATCCCATCATCTCCCTCCACACGGTTGTGGACGCGGACTCCAGCCAGATGGAGGCCATTCTCATGGCCAAACAGGGAAAAAGCTTCGTTCTTCAGGGACCTCCGGGAACCGGCAAGAGCCAGACGATCACGAATATCATAGCGGAGTGCCTGCATGACGGTAAAAAAGTGCTTTTTGTCTCAGAAAAACAGGCAGCTCTGAATGTCGTATATGACAAGCTGGTAAAGGCAGGACTTCAAGATTTCTGTCTGGAACTTCACAGCTACAAGGCCAATAAAAAAGATGTTATTGCCGAGCTGGTGCGCACTCTTAATGCTGAGAAGACCGGTGTCCTCTTGAAAGCCCGGGACGTAATCGATACAAAAGCGCGCTTTATGGAGCAGCTGGGCGACTACGAGAGGGAACTGCATACACCGGTAGATGGTGTAGATGAATCTGTGTACGAGATGTACGGCCATCTCCTTGAACTTGAGAACACCCCTGATACCGGCTTCACGATCCGCGGCATCGAGGGAAAAGGGGCGGACCATCTGCGGGAAGCAGGAATTCTCCTTGAGACATTTGTGACATATGTTCCCGAAATCGGTGAAGACTACAGAGCACATACGTGGTATGGCTATACCGGCCGTGACGGGTCGGCGGCCGCGTTTGACAGGTTCACCGGCGTGACCGGTCGGGCTATCGGCCTAATGGACGAGCTATGGCGTCTTTTTGCCTGGCCGGCTGACTCGTTTGGGCTTAATTGCGCGTCTTTCCGGGACCTGTGCCTGCATATGAACGCGATGGCGCTTCTCGGAAGTTCACGCATGGCTTCGCCGGAACTGCTGAATCGGGAGCGGCTTTCGCGTGTGCTTTCAGTCTCGCGCGTGCTCTGTGATAAGAGCCGGGATGTCGTGAGCCTGAGAAGCGGGGTATTGGCGGAGTATACGGAGAGGTTCCTTGATCTCGACGGACATGAACTCCACAAGGGTCTTCTTGCAAATGACGGCTTCCTCACCCGACTCTTCGGCAGCGAGTACCGTCATCTGGCGGCGGAAATGCGCGCCTGCTCAAGGGACGGCCGAAAGAGGAACTACGAAAAACTTGTCCGCGATGCGGAGATGCTCGCACTATATCAGGATAAGCTCGCCGCTTTTCTGGAACTGGCCGATCCGGCGGTCCCATATCTGGGGGATTCGTACATTGGGCCGGATTCCGACTGGGACAGTATACTGAGCGGTCTTTCTGAGTTGGAATCCGCTTTTGACGGCGGGCTGCCCCTTGCTGCGTATGCACATGTGTGCGGCAGCGGGCAGAAGAAAGATATGGTCAGCATGGCAGGTCGCTTAAGACCGGTCGTAAAGGATCTTGCAGTACTTTTTACGGAAATGCAGCAGCTCTTTGACAGCCGGGTGCTGGACTTTTTTAAAGATGAAACGCCAAAAGTCCGGGAAAGACTTGAGCGATGCATGTCCGCCGGGGACAGCTTTTATAACTGGTCCCGCTTTCATATGACACTCAGGCAGATGGAGACGTCCGATCTCACGGAGTTCACGGATTTTGTCATAGACAACGGCTTTGCCGTCCGCAATCTGCCGGACCTGTACAGAAAGACATTCTATACCTGCTGGGTGAACTGCGTCACACTGAGGAACGATCCGCTCGCTGACTTTACAAGGGCGACCCAGGATATGGCTGTGAGAGAATTTGCCAAAACAGACAGAATGCAGTTCGACATCAGCCGCGCAAGGATCCGGTCAGAGCTCTCGGCCAGAAGACCGTCCACAGATCTTGTTGTTCCCGGCAGCCAGGTCGCGGTCCTGAGGCGTGAGGGGGAGAAGAAGCGAAAGCAGAAAGCAATCCGTACGCTCTTCAATGAAATCGGTGATCTTATCCTGCTGCTGAAGCCCTGTTTCCTCATGTCGCCGCTGTCTGTCGGCACATTCCTGAGCGGGAGTGAAATAACTTTTGACACTGTCGTCTTTGATGAGGCCTCCCAGATCTTTCCTCAGGATGCGGTCGGCGCTGTGTACAGAGGCAGGCAGCTTATCGTCGTCGGCGATTCCAGGCAGATGCCGCCGACAAATTTCTTCACTTCCATGGTGGAGACGGAGAGCGACGAGGAGACCGGGGATGTCGCTGATTTTGAGTCGATTCTTGACATATGTCAGGCCGCTTTCCCGCAGCTATCCCTGAAATGGCATTACAGGAGCCGGTACGAGAGTCTCATCGCATTTTCAAATAACAGTTTCTACGGAGGCTCCTTGATCACATTTCCCTCGGTAACCAGAGACCGGGCCGGTGTCGGCGTTGATTACTGCTATGTGCCGGACGGTGTGTTCATGAGAAAGACCCGGCAGAACGCGAGGGAGGCATCCAGTGTTCTTGATACTGTGTATCGGGAGATACGTGAGCATCCGGAGCGGAGCCTGGGCGTGGTCGCATTTTCAATCGCCCAGCAGGAGATGATCGATCGCATGCTTGCGGCGCGGAGAAGAGAAGATCCGTCCTTTGAGGATTTCTTCAGCCGTGACCGTGAGGAGCCCTTCTTCATCAAGAACCTTGAGACCGTGCAGGGCGATGAGCGGGATACGATTATTTTCAGCACCGCTTACGGCAGGGATGAGAGCGGAAAGTTTTATCACAATTTCGGACCTCTTAACAGGGCCGGAGGTGAGCGGCGGCTGAACGTCGCGGTGACGAGAGCCAGGGAGAATGTGATCCTTGTCAGCTCCATGCATTTCACCGATATAGATCCCAAAAAGTCTTCGGCGGACGGCGTGATTGCGCTTCGTAATTATCTGGAGTATGCCGAGATAGGTCAGGGCGCATCCGAAAATGCCGAAAGCCGCAAGGCGCCTGCAGGCAGCTCCTCAGACCCGCTCATATCGTCTGTATGTGATTTCCTGACAGAGAGAGGGATGCAGGCGGACGTACATGTGGGTGTCGGAAAGGCCAACGTGGAGATCGGCGTCAGAGACGCGGAGGGCAGGGATTACGTGCTGGCAATCGAGACAGACGGTGATATTTACCATGCCATGGCCAATATTAGGGACAGAGACCGGCTGAGGCAGGAAGTCCTTGAGAGAATGGGGTGGAATTATTACCGGATATGGTCGACCGAGTGGCTTCGGAACGGAGCGGTGGAGCGGGACAGACTGCTGGCAGCCTGCGATGAAGCCCTCTCGACCGCGGATGAGAGCGAGGCAGCTCCAAGCCGGTCAGTGGAATGCGAACCCGAGATGAACAGCGAGGATTTCGAGTATACCGAGGAAGAAGAAATCAGCTTTTCAATCTACCGCCAGGCGGATGTAGTCCGTCTGGTACGAAACTGCGGATTCTTCCAGGAGTATATATCGGAGATTCTGAAGATCGAGGCGCCTGTCTCCGAGGAGGAGCTCCTGAAGCGAATTGTCTTTGTATTCGGACGGGATCATGTTACAAATGCAGTTAAGCGGGAGTTTGAGGAACGGATGGCAGGCTGTGAGAGGTTTGGCATAGAGCGACGCGGCGGATTCCTGTACCTTTCCGGCGAGGATCCGTATGTGTTCCGCATCCCGGGGGTGAAGCGGCCGGTCAAATATATAGCGCCGGAAGAACTCGCGGGCGGAATGAGGGATATACTGCATGAGAACGTCTCAGCCGGCAAAGATGCTCTGTACCTGAAGATCGTTAAAATGCTCGGTTACTCCCGGGTCACTGACGCGATGCGTGAAAAGCTCGATCAGGCATATGAATTGATATGAAATACAGCTTAGCGGCGCGGGGCAGGGTGCGCGGACAGCGTATTCTTGCCATGTGCCGTTTATGGTGTTATAATGCAGTAAGTATTCGTGCATCAAGGAGGAATCATGAAAGGTATTATTCTCGCCGGGGGGTCCGGTACCAGACTTTATCCGCTTACTATGGTAACGTCCAAGCAGCTTCTGCCGATTTATGATAAGCCGATGATTTATTATCCGCTGTCGGTCCTCATGAATGCAGGCATCCGCGATATCCTCATTATCTCCACACCGCAGGACACGCCCAGATTTGAGGAACTTCTCAAGGATGGTTCCAGGTTCGGTATTAACCTCAGCTATGCCGTCCAGCCATCACCGGACGGGCTTGCCCAGGCTTTCATCATCGGTGCGGATTTCATCGGAGAGGATTCGGTCGCGATGGTCCTCGGTGACAATATATTTGCAGGACACGGACTGAAAAAAAGATTGAAGGCAGCTGTTGATAATGCAGAGAAAGGACGGGGCGCGACTGTCTTCGGCTACTATGTGGACGACCCGGAGCGCTTCGGCATTGTCGAGTTCGACAGCAACGGGACGGCCATCTCAATCGAAGAAAAGCCCGAACATCCGAAGAGCAATTACTGTGTGACAGGACTTTATTTCTATGACAATAAGGTCGTTGATTACGCAGCCGATCTCAAGCCGTCTGCGAGAGGCGAACTTGAGATCACTGACCTGAACAGGATCTATCTGGAAGAAGGCCGTCTGAATGTTGAGCTCCTCGGTCAGGGATTCACCTGGCTTGATACCGGTACTCATGAGAGTCTGGTCGACGCGACGAACTTCGTGAAGACGGTAGAACAGCACCAGCACAGAAAGATCGCCTGCCTTGAGGAAATTGCCTATCTTAACGGCTGGATCAGCGGTGAGCAGGTCATGAAGGAATATGAGATCCTGAAAAAGAATCAGTACGGTCAGTATCTGAAAGACGTCCTCGACGGAAAGTATCTGGACGTTCTTCACTGACACTTTGATAGCTCACAGAGATGAGACGGCGTGACCCTCATCTCTGTTTTTCTTCTTCTCGTAAGGATATACATTATGAATGGACTATACGATATGCACTGCCATATTATCCCCGGAGTCGATGACGGAGCACGGACGCTCCGTGACTCTATGGAGATTCTCAGAGATGAGAGAGCGCAGGGCGTTGAAAACATTATACTCACTCCACATTTCCGAATGAACATGTTCGAGACTTCGAGGGATGTCGTTGAAAAGAATTACAGAGCTCTGGTAGAACAGGCAGGGAAAGAGTTTCCTGAGATGAAACTCTATCTGGGATGCGAATTCCATTCGAACCATGACATGACGGATATGCTGAGAACCGATCCCCGCTATCGCATGTGCGGGACACGCTATGTGCTGCTGGAGTTCTCTTCAGCCCACGATACGGGTTATATAAGAAATCGCTCCTATACGCTCATCTCCAGCGGTTTCACTCCGGTCATCGCCCACTGCGAGCGCTACAGCCCGGTGTACAGACATATTGATTTTGCCGAAGAACTCTGCGACATGGGGGCAATGCTCCAGGTCAACGCCGCATCCGTTCTGGGAATGGACGGCTTCGGCATGAAGATGTTCTGCAGGAAGATGCTGAAAAGAGGGCTGGTGAGCTTTATCGGCTCCGACGCTCACAATACGAGTGACCGAAGTACTCATATCGGCGAGTGCGCGGATTTTGTGGAGAAAAAATACGGGTCACACACTGCCAGAAGAATTTTTATTCATAATCCGCAGATGTTCACAGCGGATCAACTGTAAACAGGAGGCGCTTATGCCCGCAACATACGCACACTTAAGATTCGGCAGAGAGGTTCTCGGACTGCTGCCGGATCGCATCAAAGCAATCATTGCACGTGAGCCGGAGCTTTTCACGATCGGACTGCAGGGACCGGATCCTTTTTTTCTGATCATATCCCCGTTCTTTGGAGTGCGCCAGAGAGTCAGGGAGAATGGCTATGCCGCCCATCGAACATCGGCTCTTCATTTTATGGTCCCGGCTTCCAGGGTAGCGGAACGTTCCGGCTTTTCCGATCCTGAGATGGCATATATCTATGGCATGATCTGCCACTTTGCTCTTGACCGGGAAGCGCACGCCTATATAATTGAGGAGGCTAAAAAGCCGGAGCATGGGCATGCCCAGATCGAAATGGAGTTTGACAGACGACTGCTCGTTCACGACGGAAAAGATCCGCTCAGCACACGGCTGACCGACGGCTTCGTGCCGTCCCCGAGGAACACAGCGGTCATACTGCAGTTCTATCCGGATACTAATTATCCGGATCTGCACGCTGCGCTCGTGTCGACAGTCATAGTGAATGAGATTTTTTTGTGCCCCGGAAAGCTGAAAAGGAGCCTGGTCCGTTTACTTATAAAAGTGTTGGGTATCAATAAGAATACCTGGAATCATGTGATGAGTGAGCATCCGGCGCCGCAGTGCGCGGAGACGAACAGAGTTCTGGCCGGATATTACAGGAGCGCGATCGACAAGGCGGTCCTTCTGTGCACGGATTTTGAAAAGTGTGCCAGAGGAGAGAAGGACTGGGACGAATTGTATAATTACAATTTCAAAGGTGTAAAACCGAGTGAATGAACCTTAATGGTGTAAAAATCGAGTGAATGAACTCTAAAGGTGTAGAAACCGAGTGACTGAAGCAGGGACCTGGTGTACTATATGAAGCGATATTTGAAGCGAATGAACCGTATCGCACCCTGTATCTGGGCAGCCGTGACCATGACTGCCGTTACGTTTACGGGATGCGGTGACAATACATATGCGGATCAGACAGCATCGGCAGAGCTCTCCGAGACGGCGAGCGCTGCCGCAATTAGTGACGGCTTCTATACGATCGAGGTCCCATCTTATATAGACCCTGACGGAGAGAGGATGGCTCTGGACACGGAAGGAGGCACATATCGGACAGGATATGCGCTTCCGCTCGCCGTTTCCGATCATTCGGCAGGTCAGCAGTTCCTGGTCATAAAACGCGCCGACGGTATATACACGATCCAGAACGCTAACACGAATGCCAACGTGAAGATAAAGACCGGGCTTTCTTACGCCGGACCTTTGACGGTTGCAGGCCATTCCGGAAATGAAACGGATACCGTCGATGTTGAGCTCTGGAGAATATCGGAGACGTCCGGGGGAGATATCATGCTGGCACCCTATCTGCTCACAACATCTCTCTTTGAGCAGATCACTGTCGACAGCTTCGGCAACGGCGCGGATCTTGCATGGCCCTGGGTCTTTACGAAGACTCAGGTAGGCGTGAACGAGGGGGATGTCACGCTGGAATATGAAGAGGCGGAATACACGGGCGAGCCTGTCACACCCGGCGTGACGGTCGTCAAAGCCGGCAAGACCCTGCAGAGGGACAGGGATTTCGTTGTTGTATATGAGAACAACACTGATATAGGTACAGCTAAAGTCCGGATCAGCGGCATCGGAGAATATGTAGGCTCCTGCGTCATCGACTTCAGTATTATTCCGGTCGATATAGCCCGCACCGGTAAGGCTGTTGCCACTGAGTCCGAGACTGCCAGGACAAGCGAAGTCAATGAGGACGGAACTGCGGTGTTCGCATATAGCGGAAGTCCGCTGCTGCCCGCAGTGCAGGTCACGTTTGACGGAAAACCACTGACGGAGGGCACGGACTACACGATCTCAATGAAGAATAATACTGATCCCGGCAAAGCGGATATTGAGGTGGTCGGAACCGGTATTTACAGGGGCAGTTTCCACAGTGAATTCGAGATCGGCGGTGTCGAAACAGAAATCGATCAGTCGAAGACGTATACATTTGCACCTGCTTCCCACGGAACAGACCGCCTTGCGGTAAAGGCAGGCGGAATTACTTCGGGGACTGTGTTCGATACGTCCATCGCGTCGGAGGATGAGAAGGAAAAGTTCAGTTTCTTCAAAAACGAAGATGGGACGTACGAGATCATAAGCAGCAGATCCGGATTCTGCCTTGAAGATATTGCCGGATCCGTGAGACTCGGCGAGTACAGCGGAAATCCGGGGCAGAACTGGATCGTTCGAAAGAATGAGGATGGATCGTTCACGTTCGAAAATGCCCAGACAGGTCAGGTCCTGACAGCGGGAGAGAACACAAAAGATGACGGCGGGGACGCGGCGGTCACGACTGTGAAGTGCGGTACCGATGCGGTTCCGAAAGAGACGCGGGATATGCAGTTTTATCTGGTGGAGACGGAGCCGGTGGATGCGTTTGCGGAGGGGTACTATTCTGCGACGTACAGCGCCAACCCATCGTACAGCATCGCGTACGGAACGCAGAACGGAAGGACAGGTCTGTTCATCCAGAACGAAGGAACTTTCAATGTGATATCCCTCACATATTCGGGCGACGGCTGGTACAGAGTCATGATCGGGGCTGAAGATAAGGTGCTCACGGCTGACCACAGCGGAAACCTTTCCGAGGCTGTCTGGTCGGGGACTGACGCGCAGCTTTGGAGATTCGAAAAGGAAGACGGGACGCCTGTCACAGCAGAGTCGGCAGGTATTTCAGTCGATACTTCTTATAATATTTCGGATGACGGCACACCGGGTGCCGCCGTCAGCACCGGCGGATTCACCGCGAGGCTGGTGAACAGGGAGGGGATGGCCCTCACCGCGCCGGTCGATTCGATCGACAGGTCTCTGAATTTTACGGCGGATGAATTCCTGCAGGCGGTCGCGAATGTATACTTATACGCCCACAATAATCACTTCCGTTACGGAAATTCGACCTCGACAGTTCCGTGCGAGGATGGTATTATTTCATGCGACCGGCTGATATCGAGGGCTGTCTATGACCTGGGGCTTAGAGACCAGCCTGCAGGCGGATACGGCGTGGGACCGCTCGGTGACTATCTCATGCGCATGGGATTTATCAAATTCACGGATCCCGGCGCAGCGCAGCCGGGCGACGTCATGTTTGTCAGCGACAGCACCGGGAAGCCTGTCCATACATTTGTTGTTGTGACCTATGATTCGGGAACCGGTATGTGTACAAAGTACGATCTCGGGTCCCAGTCGAGAATTGACAGCGTTCAGCCGATCCACACGGCTCTTGACGAGTGGAGCGACAAAAATATTGCTTACGGTATCAGAAATCCGTATACTAAGGCACCGGCTTACGCAGTCACGGCCCTTGAGGAATCTGACAGCGATGCGCAGATGTGGAGATTTGAAAAGTAGGAGGTTCTTATGAATATAGGTGTGATATTCGCCGGTGGTGTCGGGACCAGAATGCACTCGAAGGACATACCGAAACAGTTCCTCGAGATTTATAACAAACCGATCATGATCCACACGCTGGAGCATTTTGAGGCCTGCGCGGACATCGACGCGATCTGCGTCGTCTGCGTTGAGGGATGGATCGGGCATCTTCAAGACCTCCTGTACAAGTACAGGATAGAAAAGGTCAGAAAGATAATACCCGGCGGGACGAGCGGTCAGCTCTCAATCTTCAACGGTCTTTATGCCGCCGAGGAGCTTATACTTGAGGCGGGAAGACCGGGCGACCTTATCATGCAGGTGCCGGATATTGAAGCTAACGCCGGTATCGCGGGATCCCGCGTGCCGGATAATGATGAGACCGTAGTTCTCATACACGACGGCGTGCGTCCTCTGATCAGTCCCGGACTTTTGTCTGAGAACATACGATGCGTCCGCGAACACGGAAGCTGCATAACGGCCGGAATTGTCAAGGAGACTATTGTCGAGATCTACGATAACGGTGATGTGCGCTCCGTGCCGGAGAGAAGTCATTCGCGCGTGGCCAAGGCTCCGCAGAGTTTTTATCTGAGAGATGTTATTTCTTCCCACAGGAGGGCTCTCTCGGAAAAGAGGTATGACTTTATCGACACATGCACCATGATGAACCATTATGGCTGGCGGCTCACTATGATCGACGGACCATATGAGAACATAAAGATTACTACACCGGATGATTTTTATTCGATGCGGGCTATTCTGCAGGCCCGCGAGGATGCTCAGATTTATATTTCGGACTGATAACAAGGAGCGAATATGACGCACGAAGAAATTTTTGTCGAAGATATGAACCGTATTCTTGCATCCTGTGACGATGCGCTGCACACTCTCACAGGAAAAAACATTCTTGTGACCGGAGCGACAGGTCTTATCGGGAGCACGCTGGTGAACGGCCTTTGCGCGTTTGCCATGGCATGTATTGCAAATGAAGCGGAGCCGCCCCACGTACTCGCCCTGGTCAGGAATGAAGCTAAGGCCGAGGCGATGTTCGCGGGAATCCCCGAAGAAATTCTCACCCTGATTGTCTCGGATGTCACCGATTACAGTGTCCTTGAAAAGTTCACTGACCTCGATGTGGATTTTATCGTGCATGCAGCCAGCGAGACGAGCAGTATGGCATTTGTGAACCGTCCGGTCGACGTCATAAGTACAGCGATTTCCGGTACATGCAATATGCTTGAGCTTGCGAGAATCAAAGAGTGCCGGGGATTTGTATACACTTCTACTATGGAAGTGTACGGCGCTCCGGAAACGGATGAGAAGATATTTGAGAGCTCCGGTACAAATCTCGACACAATGTCCGTGCGAAGCAGTTATCCGGAGAGCAAGAGAATGTGCGAGAGCCTCTGTGCGTCCTATGCCTCCCAGTACGGCGTACCTGCCAAAGTGCTGAGGCTGACGCAGACCTTCGGGCCGGGCGTGCGCTATGACGATGGGCGCGTATTTGCAGAATTTGCGCGGTGCGCGATCGAAAAGAGAGACATCGTGCTGCACACAAAGGGTGATACCTGCCGCAGCTATCTGTACACGGCGGATGCCGTTGCCGCTATTCTTACCGTTCTCGCGTTCGGCGAGGTGGGAGAAGCCTATAATGCCGCAAACGAGGCGACTTACTGTTCCATCTATGAGATGGCACAGATGGTTGCAAATGAATGCGCGTCCGGCGACATCACGGTCCGCGTTGAGGTCGAGGATGCCGATAAGTTCGGCTATGCACCTGTCCTGCACATGAATCTGGATACGTTCAGATTGCGCTCTCTGGGATGGGAAGCGGCAGTGGGACTCAAAGAACAGTTTGACAGAATGATTTGCTGCATGTAGATGGAGGTATATGGGACTTAACAAGGAAAGCAGAACGATCAACGCGTCAAAGAACGCTTCGTCTGCGTTTATCAACAAATTTGTGATCCTGCTGCTCGCGTTCGTGAGCAGAAGGTTTTTCATAAAGTACATCGGTGTCCATTATCTGGGCATCAACGGGCTTTTCGCGAATATACTGACCCTGCTCTCCATGGCGGATCTCGGACTCGGGACAGCCATGAATGTCAGCCTGTATAAGCCGATCGCCGAGGGGGATACGAGGAAGATATCTGCCCTGCTCAACTATTTCCGCAAGATGTATTATGTGATCGCCGCCGCGGTCATGGGCATCGGAATGTGTCTGATCCCGTTCCTCAAGTACATTGTGAACATGGATCAGAATATTCCTCATCTATATCTCTACTATGTGATCTTTGTCACAAAGAGCGCGGTATCGTATCTCTTTGTATATAAATCATCGATCATCAAGGCGGATCAGAGGCAGTACACGGTCAACAGTGTTGACGTTTATGTCAATATTATCAAAGTAATTCTTGAGATTATTGCCATCTGTCTTTTCCGCAACTATCTGGTCTATCTGCTCCTTGAAGTAGGAGGTGTTGTCGCTCACAATCTCGCGATATCCTTTATCGCTGACAGGAGTTATCCGTTCATAGCGGAAAAGGCGGAGATAAAACCGGAAGAGAAGAAAGGCATTTTTACGGATGTATCATCCATTTTTCTGTATAAGATCGCGTACAGTCTTCTGAACGGCACGGATAATGTCCTTATGAGTATTATCGTCGGAACCATCTATGTAGGTCTGTATTCAAACTATCTGACGATCACCAGCAACCTTGAGCAGTTCATCGCGATGCTGTTCACTTCGCTGACTGCCGGCGTAGGCAACCTTGTCGCGACCGAGTCGCCCGAACACCGCTATGATACCTATAAGGCCATGCAGATGGTGAGCTTCTGGATCTGCGGAATAGTGTGTGTATGTCTGCTGTATCTCATGCAGGACTTTATTGTGATCTGGGTAGGACGGGATCTTCTTCTTGACGATCTGACTATGATCGCCATTGTGCTCAATGTATTCTTCTCGACCTGCATGCGTCCGGTCTGGACATTCCGCGAAGGTACGGGGATGTATAAGCAGATCCGCTATATTATGTTCGCGACCGCTATTCTCAATCTGGTCCTCTCCATCGTTCTCGGAAAGATCCTTGGGATCAGCGGTATTCTTTTTGCGACATCGATCTCTAAGCTCTGCACGTATTTCTGGTATGAGCCGAATATCCTGTTCAGAGATTTCTTTCATAAACCGGTCAGAGTCTATTACCGGGAATATCTGAGGAACACTGTGCTCCTTGCTTTCTGCATCGCTGTGTGCGCGATTCCGGGTCGCCTTATTCCGGGGACAAATATTATTTTCTGGCTCTTTAAGGCTGTGATTATATGCTTAATAGTGTGCGCGTTCTATTATATGCGCTACAGAAAGGCGCCTGAATTTGCAAATATCAAGGAAAAAGCTGCCGGTCTCGGCAGAAAGATCACCGGGAAATTCAGAAGATGAGGGCAAATGGGCATTCCGGAATTGAGCGGAATCATATCTTAGCGGAAGAGCGGTTCTCATTGCGATATGAGCTTCCCCGCGAGATGGTTTATATGATATAATATAATACTGAGCTTTTTCGAATGCAGATCCGGACGAAAATGCCGTCCGGAAAGCCCAGTTACCAAGAAAGGTGCGATAGGTTTGTATAAAAAGAAATCACCGAGCTGGCTCAAGCATGCTGATTTCCTTGTTCTGGATATCATTGTTGTCGTCATTGCTTTTTTTCTTGCTTTCAGGATCAGACACGGACTCACCGGACGGCATTTGATAGAAATGTATAAGACGGGAGCGTTTGTCGTCGCTCTGTCCGATCTGCTTGGAGCCTTAATATTTGAAAACCATAAAAATATATTGAAAAGAGGATACGGAAAGGAATTTCTGGCCGTAATAAAGATGGTGATCATCGACATGATCGGACTTCTTTTCTACTTTTTCTTCTGGAAGATCGGAAACAGATTTTCCAGATCCATAATGGGATACTTCTTTATCGTCGCAATAATTGCAATGTTCATTGAGCGGGTGGTGTGGAAGAAAGCCCTGATTTATATAAGGAACCGGCAGCCCTATCAGAAGCGGCACATGCTTCTTGTGACGACACACAGCGCGGCGGAAGCAGTCATTGAAAAAATCCGGAAGAATTCTTTCGGAGAGATCGAGATCATCGGTCTTGTCATTGACGGCGAAGACGTTCCGCTTGGAACGAGGATCAATGATATCGTGGTCGTTGCGACTCTGGCCAATGTCGCCGAGTACATGCAGACTCTGTGGATCGACGAGGTCATGATATATCTGCCGGGCAACATGCCCATCCCGAGCCATGTGATTCGTGTGTGCGAAATGATGGGTATTACGACCCACTTGAATCTCGACTGTATCTCTGACACCGACTGTATGAGGACGATCGATAAGGTCGGAGGTATCCAGGTCCTGACAGAGAGTATCCGCCTGGCATCCGGAAAGCAGATGTTCGCGAAGAGGGCCCTCGATATACTCGGAGCCCTTGTAGGTCTGGTTTTCACCGGGATACTCATAATAGTCGTAGGACCGATGATTTATTTATCGGATCCGGGTCCGATTTTCTTTTCACAGAGCCGGGTCGGCATGAACGGAAGAAAGTTCAGAATATACAAGTTCCGCAGCATGTACCAGGATGCCGAGGAGAAAAAGAAAGATCTCATGGCAAAAAATGAGATGCAGGGACTCATGTTCAAGATGGAAGCCGATCCCAGAATCATAGGAAGCGGTCCTGACGGGACAAAGCACGGTATAGGCTGGTTCATCAGGACGACATCGATAGATGAGTTCCCGCAGTTCTGGAACGTTCTGAAAGGCGAGATGAGCCTTGTGGGAACCAGACCTCCGACGGCAGACGAGTGGGAGCAGTATGAGGCCCACCACCGCGCGAGAATGTCCATACGTCCCGGCCTTACAGGATTGTGGCAGGTCAGCGGACGAAGCGACATTAAAGATTTTGAGGAAGTAATAGCTCTGGACATGCAGTATATCAACAGCTGGACGATTTATGAGGACATAAAGATCATTTTGAAAACTGTCGGCCTGATTTTTTCCGGCGGCGGTGCAAAGTAAACGGATGTCTGCCTTTGGCAGTTTCATGATTTTCTGATGAGGTATATATGGCAGGAAGAGAATCGATAGGAAATTCAGAGTTCAGCACGAAACACGAACATGGGTATGATTCTCTGTGGAAGTGGATCGGAAAGAATTTTATCAGTATACTCCTTAGCGCAGTCATGTTCTTTTTGGCAGCTCTGCTTGCCGTCATGACGTTTGTTCCCGGACTGTACGAGTCTGAGGCGAAAGTGTATGTGGCGGCAGAGAGGGGAAATACGAAGGTCAGTGCCGCTGTAGTCGGAGAGGTGCTGGAGAAAAACGGCCCGTACGCCATTCTTGAAGGCCTCGAGGGGTTCGAATCGGTCCCGCCTGAGCTCTGTCTTCGAATAGACGCTGATCTTGGCGAAGGGACCGTGCGCATCAGGTCCGCTTCAGCGGATCCTTACAGCGCGTTCGATGCGGTTTCCAGAGCGGTCGATGTGGCGTATGATTACCTGGAGGATAACAAGGCTGTCTCCTCCATGCGTGTTGTTAAACATCCTGAGATCCCGAAAGGGGTATCACGCCGGATCCTTCTTGTTCCGTCCGTCATCGGTGCTCTTGCGGGCTTTCTGCTCGCGCTGGTGCTGACAATTCTGAGCTATGGAAGCTACAGAAAAAGGTACATTGCCGAGAAGCGAAAGAAAGAACAGGAGGCAGCTTCAGCTTACGCGGCTTTTACTCCCGGTGAGAGCAGGACCGGTCGGAACAGTGCAGAGTTCCTGAGAAAGGATGATTTGTTCAAGTCTCTTGACGAGCACACCGATAGAGTTGATCCTGCGAGGGCAGGTGAGAATATTCGCAGGATCATGTCTGCTCAGGATCCGAATGATGACAGCGGGAAAATCACTATACCGGCATATGCTGAAGATTCGGACTTCGATCTTGACAGCGATGATGAAGATGATGCGCTCAACTTCCTTTCATTTAAGCATGAAAACGGGTATGCCGCGGATGAGGATGAATTTGACGACGAGACGGGAGAAGAGGATCTTGCCAAATTGTTCGCTGACGCCGAGAATGTTTCGAATGAGCCTGACGGTGAGAAAGGAGGTGCGTGATCATGAATTATGGAAGAAAGCATCTCATAGTTATCCTGCAGCTTGTTCTAATAATGATACTTGCCGGCGGAGTCGCCTTCAGCGTATTTTCGGGTGACCGAAAGGGACCGGAGATCGCGCTGCCGGACAGCGATGCAGTGCTGACGGAGAACACGACCGACGCACAGCTTTTTGAAGGCATTACAGCAACTGACGACACTGACGGAGACGTCTCCGATACCCTGAGGCTCGAGAGCGTGACCAAAGTCTCTGACAACCTCGTGCTGCTTGTCTATGCTGCAAAAGATAGAAGCAATAATGTTTCCACGGTGACCAGGGCATTGATGACGAATGGCAACTTTAAGTACAAAGGCATGATCGAGGCGGGAAGCAGCGACCAGACAGCCGCTGAGAGCCGTGTATCTGAAAGCTCGTATCCGTCTGATTCCGGTGTTGCGGCATCCAGGGAAGAGAGTGCCGTACCGCACGACGAATCATCTGTCTCCTCAGAATCAGAATTGTCTCATGCGTCTTCTCTGCCGGCTGTTCCGGATACCGAATCGATTCCGTCAGATGAATCCGTTGCCGCCGATTCCTCTGTAGCTGAATCGCTTCCCGAGGATACGGAGAGCACGGATAGCGGAGAGAGTACAGCGTATGTCTATGACTCGGAGATGAGTACAGAAGACAACTACGACGTTGCTCAGTTCGTAGATACCGGAAAGGATCCGTCAAGCTTCGCAAAAGCGGATATAGAGGCGCTCGGCGAGAGACTTCGCAACGCGAATAATATGTCGATTTCGAGACTGCCGGACGGCTATCCGGTCATTCGTCTCAATACGTATGCGGTGTCAAAGAGAGCATCCGAAACGTTCTCAGCCCTCGATTATATATCCGACATACGTGATGACGCTGATTCAACCACTGACATTTTCGGACGGATCAGTGTCACGGGCAACACAGATCTCGATAAGACCGGCATCCACACAGTTAACTATTACGTGACAGATTCCGAAGGCAAGAGGTCCAACGTAGCCCATCTTATAGTGGTCGTCACAAAATAAGAAACAGAATAAGAATTTGACTGAGGCTGTCACCTCGGTGTATCATCACTTCTCCATTCGGCGGGAACCTGCCGCGAGAGGTGGTGATATCGCCGGAGGTGGCAGCTTTTTTCAGTGGGGGGAGGTCCGCGCTTCTGCAAGCGGTGAGTCGTTCGCTTTTACACACAGGGCACGTAGGCGCTGACCGCAGCGAAGCGGAGACCGTAGGATCATCGAGCAATACCCTTTCCTCTAGATATGCGGTCAAAGTGACATTCGCTTTCATCGTGAGTACAATCACTCGGTGGAAACGGTCACTAAAAGACCACAATAAGACCATAAAAGAACCGACTGCAAAATATGGCCAAACAGTTACTATCCAAAATGCAGGATTTGTCGGTGGATAAGACCGTGGATGGTGTTAATAAGTCATATTTGGATCCAATGGTCACAAGTGACGTCATAGCAAGACCGCCGAGTCGCCTTGACTTTACATAATAATGTTATGTAAAACAGATGCTGCGTATCGGGACTCTATGTCCGAATACACATCATGGATCCATGGCAGAGGATTCACGTATTACACAAAATACTGGCGCTGAGAAAAAAATATGTTACAATAGGAAGTTATGAGAGACAGATACGATAAAGAATATGAGGAAGAATTATATAGAGAAATTGAAAGACATCGTGAAATCTATGAGGAGAATACGCCTGCCTCTGTGAGACGGAGAAGAAAGAGAAGGAGGCGAAAGAAAAGAAAGAGCGGATGTCTTGGCTGCGGCGCATGCATTATTCCCTTTCTTATGTGTTTCGCTCTGATCTTTGTATTCCGGGACAGGTATCCCATAAATCTCCTCACCAGCTTCCTGCATGATCCAATCCTTAGTACGTCGGACGATCCCGTGCTGAGCGTTACCGAGAGCATCAATGATACTTCCTCGGTATCAGGGCAGGAGGATATCGGAATTCCCGTGGAAGTCGTACCCGAGGAGGCTTCCGGAACTGAAGTCGTGATACCGGATGCGGCGGAGGAGAGGTTCCCGGGACTTTGTTATCAGACGATGTCCCTGGAACAGAGACTGATTTATGAGCAGCTCTATGAGGGAATTGCAGCCCGGGAGCAGGAATTTTATATTGATGCCAAAGAGGTCGGAGATATAGGACTTGTTCTGAATGGGCTCCTGGCTGATAATCCCGAATTCTTCTGGATGGACGGTGCTGCTTCGATATATGGTCTTGAGAGCAGGTCGAGAAAGAAAATTACACTGGAATTCAACTGTGAGCCGGAAGAGATCGAATATCTGTCGAGCCTGATTGAGGAAGAGGCTGACAGATACCTTGAGGGACTGTCCCCTGATTCTTCAGACTACGACAAAGTGAAATCCGCCTATGAGTTCGTTATAAACAATGTATCATACGATATAGACGCCGTGCAGGGTCAGAATCTTCAGAGCTCCATGATCTACCATAAAAGCGTGTGTGCCGGATATTCGAAGGAGCTGCAGTACCTGCTGCATAAGGCCGGCATAAAGTGCGATTATATAACCGGCACTGTCACACGGGAAGATGTCGTAGAATCACACGCGTGGAATCTTGTTGAAATAGACGGCACGAACACATATGTCGATACGACCTGGGGCGACCCGAGTTACGTAATGACTTCAGAAGCAGCGAGAGATCTTCCGGACATCTCCTATAATTATCTGTGCCTTACAACAGAGGAGATGGACAGGACCGGACATGAAGCCGGTGAAAGCTATGTGCTTCCGGAATGCGATTCCTACGAGTATGACTACTATATTCGAAGCGGCAGGTACTACGAGTACTGTGACACGGATGCGATACGGATGCAGATCCGCAATGCCGTGGATAATAATGTTCCGGACGTCCACATGAAGTTTGCGACGGCGGAGGACTTTTACGCAGCTCAGGTCGAGATTTTTGACGAAGGAATGCTGTCAGACGAGCTCCAGAACCGAATGAAATGGGACGGACTTTCGACGATCACATATTTCCCGCTGCTCAATGATGATTTGTATACAATTGAAATTCTCTGGTAAAAAAAGAGCCCCCGCGATGCGGAGGCTCTTTTAAAGTTGTCGCAAAATCAGACGTCCGGTTCATCGATCCGGAATCAATGGAAGAATCTCATAACTCCTATGACTTTGCCAAGGATCTGCAGGTCATTCTCGACAATGATCGGATCCATCGTATCGTTTTCTGGTTGTAGGCGGATGTGTCCGTCTTCACGGTAGAAGGTTTTTACTGTGGCGGAATCTTCGATGAGCGCAACGACCATGTCACCGTTGCGGGCTTCTGACTGGGCGGCGACCAGCACGTCGTCGCCGTCAAGTATACCCGCGTTGATCATGCTTTCACCTTTGACCCGCAGCATAAAGGTCTGTTGGTTGGGAAGATATTCCGCCGGAACAGGGAAGTAGGATTCTATGTTCTCTACGGCGAGAAGCGGCTGTCCCGCAGCCACGGTCCCGACCAGCGGTACATTGACAAGCTCGCGGCGAACGGCATTAAAACCTTCGTCTACGACCTCGATCGCGCGCGGCTTGGTCGGATCCTTGCGGATATATCCGTTCTTTTCCAGAGCTTCCAGATGGGCGTGGACGGAAGAAGTCGATTTGAGGTGGACCGCTTCACAGATATCACGGACTGCCGGCGGATAGCCTCTGTTAATGATCTCGCTCTTGATATAGTTAAGAATCTCCTGTTGCTTGGCGCTGATGCTTCCGTAAGCCATAAAATACCTCCTGCACAAACTCAGCAGCTGCTGATGATATTGACATAGGGAAGAACTTCTTATGCAGATACATAAAGTTCAGGTTCTTTTCTTCTGACAGTATAGCACAGGGACAGATGATTTGCAAACAGATATTCGGAAAATATGTTCGAAAAATATGTTCGAACATATTGACAAACGCGTGTTCGGCTGATATTATACTGACAGAACAAATGTTTCGAACAAGTTTTCCCGGGGACAGGACGGGAGACGTGATCAGGAGGGATATCATGACTGCCGAACGTACCAGATATATGTACAGCAAAGTTTATATGGAACCGGAACGTTACTATAAGCCCGAAAGAAGAACTTCCGGGAGAAGGATCAGCAGGGCTGAGCGGATCGCAAGGCGCAGGAGAGAGCGCGCGAAAAGAATGGCTGCTTTTTTTCTGACTCTGGTCATCATGACGACGGTCGGTCTGCTCATCGGGATCAAACTCACGACAACTTCGGCCAATGCGGATACGAAGGCGCCGCGCCAGAAGTATTACAGAGAATACCAGATTGAAAAAGGCGATACGCTTTGGAGTATTGCCGAGGACGAAATGGGTCCCGGCTGGAGCGATATCCGTGAGTACATCTATGAGGTCGAAGTGCTGAACGGAATTGATGGAGATGACCTGACAGCAGGGAATTACCTTCAGTTACCATATTATGAATGATCTGGCTTTGTGCATCGGGTATCCATTCCCTTAAATAAACCCGATGTTTCAATATAATAAATTCCAGCTGCACCCCGCGTGATTTCCCCGTCACGCGGGGATTTTTGTGGTGGGGGGAGGATGGTTTTTGAGAGCCATCTCTTCGCAAAACGCGAGTTTAACGAAAAGATGGATGCACTTTTGGCCAGGTTATGCTATAATTATGGAGCATCCATCTGTTTCGTTAAACTCGAAGGGAATTATTATACATATGTATTCCGTTTACCTTGATGTTTCGCTAAGCTCGATGATCGTATACCTTGGTAATTCTGTTTCGCAAACTCAAGGGATTTTTATTTAAGGAGATATTTTTTATGGCTGATAAACGTGTCACTTATTCTCAACAGGTCGACCGCAAAAATATTATGCTTCTCCGCGATGTCCTGGCAACCCTGCCCGAATATGTTAAGGATTATTTTCGCTCGATCGACGCCAGCTCCCAGACCCGAACAAGAATTTCTTACGCATATGACCTGCGCGTCTTTTTTGAATTTCTGAAGTCTCAGAACCCTCTATATAAGAAGTATGATCTTCGCGACTTCACGCTTGAGGATCTGGATCGTGTCAACGCCAGGGACATCGAAGAATACATGGAGTATCTGAAACTCTATAATTCGCCCGAGGAACGCGGTACGTCCTCCGGGCTGAACTCCAATGGGCAGCTCGGCATAAAACGCAAATTATCGGCTCTGAGAAGCTTCTACGGGTATTTATTCCGCAACCAGATGATCAAGACCAACCCCACGGTGCTCGTTGAGATGCCAAAAATCCACGAGAGAACGATTGTTCGATTAGATGCCGATGAGGTAGCTATCCTGCTTGATTATGTTGAGAACTGCGGTCAGACACTGACCGGCAAGGCTCTGGCCTACTACAATAAGACCAGGGAGCGTGACATTGCCCTCATTACTCTTCTGCTCGGAACCGGGATCCGTGTCTCAGAGTGTGTCGGCCTTGATATCGAGGACATTGATTTTCGGAATAACGGGATCAGAATCGTCAGAAAAGGCGGCAACGAGGCAGTCGTGTATTTCGGCGACGAGGTCGAGCGCGCTCTCCTCAATTATCTTGAGGTCAGAAAAGGCATTGTCCCGTGCCTCGGCCATGAGCACGCCCTCTTTTATTCGACCCAGAAACGCCGAATGACTGTTCGGTCCGTCGAGAATCTGGTCGAAAAGTATGCCTCTCAGGTGACGATCAAGAAAATTACGCCGCATAAGCTCCGCAGCACCTATGGTACAGCTTTGTACAGAGAGACTGGCGATATCTATCTTGTTGCTGATGTTTTAGGACACAAGGATGTCAATACGACGAGACGGCATTACGCTGCCATGGATGATGAGCGCAGGCGTAGAGCCGCGGGAGCCGTGAGGCTCAGGGAAGACAATGTCTGAATAATAATTTGAATGAATTGAAACATAGGGGGATAGCTGAAAAACCCTGATTTTTCGCGTAAATAATACGTTTTTTGTGCAAAAGAACGGTGGAAACATCTGCAAAAAATGCTATAATTAGAGAAAGTGCTCAGATTTTTTTCTTATTTCGACAATGTGTTGTTCAACTTTACTTACAGGGGGAAGGAATCTGGCGCGGAGGTTTGATTCTATAATACTTTGAAGGGAGATAGCGTCACATGTTTATTAAATTCATTCTCGCATTGCTGCCCATCATCTGGCTGATCGTGGCAATGAGTATCCTGAAATTTCCGGGATATAAGGCGTGTCTGATTGCATTTGCAATCACAGTTGTAATTGCAATCGTAGGATGGCACCTCAGCGTTATCAATACTGCGACAGCCGCCCTGGAAGGCATCTGCAACGCATTATGGCCGATCATCATCGTTATCCTTGCTGCCCTGTTCACTTACAATCTTACGCTTAAGACCGGAGCGATGGAGAAAATCAAGGCCATGCTTGCCGGCGTCTCCACAGACAAACGTATCCTGATGCTCCTCATCGCGTTCGGATTCGGCAACTTCATGGAAGGTATGGCAGGCTTCGGCACTGCTGTCGCTATCCCGGCAGGTATTCTCGTAGGCCTTGGATTCGACCCGCTTCTCTCAATCGTTTCATGTCTGATCATTAACTCGACCCCGACCGCTTTCGGCTCTGTCGGTGTTCCGACAACGACGATGGCCAATATCACCGGTATGGATGTAGTTAATATCGCCGGTCATGTAGCCCTCATTCAGCTGGTTGTCTCCTTCATTATTCCGTTTATCGCAGTCATCGTTATCGGTGGCGGCGTGAAAGCCCTGAGAGGCCTTGTGCCGTTCATTCTCATCGCTGATATTGCGTTCCTTGTACCGCAGTATATTGCAGCCAATATCATCGGTCCTGATCTCCCGGATATTCTGGGCGCCATCGTATCCATGGTAGTCATGATCATCGCCGCAAAGAAACTCCCGATGAAGAAATATCCGGAATATGAGGTTGACAGCGGGGGTGGTCTCAATATGACGCTTGGCGAGGCAGCAGTCGCCTGGTCGCCGTTCATATTGATTTTCATCTTCCTGCTTCTCTCCTCTACTCTGGTTCCGTTCATCCATGATCCGCTAGCATCGATCAATTCGAAAATCTCATTCTATGCGGGCGAGAACCCGGCGACGCTGACATTCTACTGGATCAATACTCCGGGTGTTCTGATTCTTATCGCAGGCTTCATCGGTGGTCTGATTCAGGGAGCAAGCGTCGGAACGATCCTCGGTGTTCTTGGAACGACCGTGAAGAACAATGTGAAGACGATTCTCACGATCTGCTCCGTCCTCGCAGTCGCCAAGATTATGGGGTACAGCGGTATGATCAGTGACATCGCGAAGGTTCTCGTTGCCGTTACAGGATCCTACTTCCCGCTTATTTCTCCGCTCATCGGAACAATCGGCGGCTTCGTCACAGGATCCGGAACATCGACGACAGCCCTCTTCGGTCAGCTTCAGGTCGAGACGGCTAATGCAATCGGAGCTGAACCTGTCTGGCTGGCAGCGGCCAACCTGATGGGCGCAGGTATCGGAAAGATGATCTGCCCGCAGTCGATCGCGATCGGTACCGCAGCCGTCAACCTGAGCGGTGTTGAGAGCAAGATCCTCAGCAAGACAGCCCTCTACACAGTCCTCTTCGCAGCCATCGGCGGCGTCATCTGCTTCGTGTTCCCGATGCTTGGTCTGGTCTGAACGGGTCCCGCTCGCGGGATGAACGGTCTTTGGACTTGTATTTACTGAAAACAAACAGGCGTCAAAGTGCCTTCGATATGGCACTTTGGCGCCTGTTCTGTTTTTTGTACTGTGTGGATATTTCTTTACGTTCGTATCATTACTGTGTGGAGGTATCCTGCTCTTCCGCCTGTGTCTTTTCCGCGGATGCTATCGTCTTCTTTTTCTTCTTGAACTCCTCTTCTGCTTTGCGCTCCAAAAGAAGTTCGGAATCTTCTTCTCTGATCTCCTCCATAGTCAGATCCCAGGGATTCTGCTCAATAGGCTGTTCGTATTTCTGATAGAGAGCATTCCTGCGCTTCAGCCTTGTATAGAGGCTCTGACGTTCGTTCGGATCCTTCTCGGAGACGATCTGACGCGACGTGGGATCTACATGATCCAGATGGTGGTAAGCTTCAATATCACCCGGCAGATTTTTACTGTCGAGGAATCTGAGGACGAAGGACTGGACAAAGGATGTCAGAAGGGCTGCGAGGGGAACCGCAATGATCATGCCTACGACGCCCAGGAAACCGTTGCCAAGAAGGATGGCGACCAGAACCATAAAGCTCGACACGCCGACAGAGCTGCCGAGGATCCTGGGACCCAGAATGTTTCCGTCGAACTGCTGCAGTAAAAATACCAGAATGATAAAGTATAAAGCTTTCAGCGGGTTGACGCAGAAAACAATGAATGCTGTCGGCACAGCACCGATGAAAGGACCGAAGAACGGGATGATATTCGTCACGCCGATGATAACAGCGACCAGCGATGTATACGGGATACGCATGATCCTGCAGCAGATATAGCAGATGACACCGATGATAAATGAATCAATGATCTTGCCGAGAAGGAAACCGCCGAATTTCTCGTCGATCGTGCGGAGATTGGCTATGATCCGGTTGGCGGTCGGGATCGGCAGAACTGCATAGAGGAATCTGCGCAGTCTTGAAGCCAGTCTCTCGCCGGAGATCATAAAGTAGACTGAGACGATCATGCCGATCAGCGTGTTGCTGAAGAATACGACGAAATCGCGGACTGAATCCGACAGATGCTGCATGATCGTGTCAATATAGGGATTCATTTTCTCCGAGAAGAATGTCTCGACATACGTTTCGAATTCATTCAAGAGTTCAGTGGACTGTGAGTCGAACTCCGGGTCTGTGATATGGCCGGCGATCCAGTTGCGAATATTGGAGACATAGATCGGGAAACTGATCGTGATGCTTCTTATACTGGTGACCAGTCCCGGGAGCAGCTGAGCGATCAGTGTGTAGATCGTAATGATCAGGAACAGAACACTCAGGATCGAGGATACGACGCGGATTATACTCATTCCTCTTTTTTCGGGATGTATGCTCAGTTTTGTGCAAATATATAGCAGCAGCTGCTCGATCTGCTGCATGACCGGCGTGAGCACGTAGCAAAGTACAAAGCCGTATACGAGTGGCGCTATAACAGAGTTCACCTTGGCAATTCCGCTCGCTATAACAGCTCCGCGGAACAGCAGAAAATAAAGCAGCATAGCTGCTGCTATGAGGGTGAAGGCAAACAGTCCGTATGTACGAAGTTGTTCTAAGAGTTTCTTATTCATTGGTTCTAAGACCTCGCATTTACACTTGAGTTTATTGTATTACCTGCGGCGCAAGTTGACCAGAAGTTTTTCAAAATAGTCAGGCAGAGGCGCGGTAAACTCAATATACTGACCGGTCCGCGGATGCATGAAGCCGAGCACCATTGCGTGCAGAGTCTGGCCTTCAAGCGCAAATGGGCACTTCTTCGGTCCGTACACGTCGTCACCGAGCAGAGGATGACCCTTGGATGCCATATGAACACGTATCTGATGTGTTCTGCCGGTCTCCAGAACAAATTCACAGTAGGTAAAGCTGCCAAACCGCTCAAGCACCCTGTAGTGGGTCACAGCCGGCTTTCCCCCTTTGGGGACAATGGCCATGCGTTTTCTGTCGCGCGGATCCCTGCCGATATTGCCGGTGATCGTTCCCTCATCCTCTCGAACATTGCCGTGAACGATGCCCCGATAGCGCCTTGTGATGGAGTGGGTCTCCAGCTGGGCAGCTATGTCCCGATGGGCTGCGTCATTTTTGCAGATGACAAGGGAACCCGTAGTATTTTTATCGATCCTGTGGACGATACCGGGGCGGACTTCGTCGTTGATCCCGGACAGGCTGTCACCGCAGTGATACATGACAGCGTTAACGAGCGTTCCGTCAGGATGTCCCGGTGCAGGGTGGACGGTCATGCCTTTCGGCTTATTGACGATCAGGATGTCCTCATCCTCGTAAAGGATATCGAGAGGGATGTTCTCCGGCAGAATCTCCGTTCCGGCCGCCTCGGGGATAGTTACTTCAACGCTCTCGCCCTCGGCCAGCTTCCGGCTGCTCTTAACGGCTTTTCCGTTCACAGTGATGCTCTCCTCCGAGATCAGCTGCTGAATGCGGGATCTGGAGAGATCGGGGAGGTTCTCAGACAGGAAGCGGTCCACACGCGCATTTGCAAATTCGGGCGGTACTGATAAAATGGTGTTTTCCTGTGACATTATTTATTGTCCTTTTTTTCGGAGAGGAACTCCAGATCCGAATCCTTATAATAGGCCAGGATCAGCACGAAGAATACGAAGGCAGATACGGTGACATATATATCCGCGACGTTAAAAATCGGGAAGTCGATTAGAGAAAAATACAGAAAGTCTCGTACATACACAAGGATGAGCCGGTCAATAAAATTGCCGACCGCTCCTGCGGTCACGACAATCGCCAGTATCCTGAGCGGAAGATATTTCCTGTCAGCGGGGATCTTCAGATATATATATGTGATGACCGCAAGAAAAACAATTGTCAGCACCAGAAAAAATACCCGCTGATTCTGCAGCATGCCGAAGGCGGCGCCGCGATTTTCCAGATACCTGAGCTCGAACACGCCGGGTATAAGTACAAATGGACCGTCCGCGAGACGGTCAGCCGCAAGTATCTTTGTGATCTGATCGAGCAGCGTCAGCACTGCAACGGCTGACAGCGCTGCCGCCTTTCCTGCAAATGAAGTCTTGTCCATATTCAGTCCTCGTATGATATTTCGTCTCCGTTTATGAATTTGATGCCTGCCAGCAGTTCTTCGTCCGTCAGGTCATCACAGATGAAGGCGTGCCCGATCCTGTCAAGGAGAATGAAACGGATCCTGCCGGCTGCCATTTTCTTGTCAGATTTTGTTATGCTTAGGATCTCAGCGTTATTGATTCCGTCCGCGAACATAGGCAGATCAAATGCTACGCACATATCGCGGATCTCGAACAGCTCTGCGGTGTCGAGCAAACCGCGCTTTTCGCTGATCGCGGCGGCCGCGATGCATCCGAGAGCGACACATTTGCCGTGGGGCATGCTGAAATTCATGTACTTCTCGATTGCGTGGCCTATCGTGTGGCCGAGATTAAGAAGCGCTCTCTCGCCCTTTTCGGTGGGGTCTCTCTCTACGATAGAGAGTTTTATATTTGCGGTCCTTCTCACCATTTCAAGTATGGTCTGCGGCTCGTGATCGGTGATGCCGTCCATGTTGTCGAGGATCCACTCGAAGAATTCTTCATCGGCAAGGAGGGCTGATTTGAGGACCTCTCCCATGCCGGACGCGAACTGATCGTCATCCAGCGTCTTAAGGACCGTCGGATTTTCGTAGACGAATTCAGGCATATGGAAAGCACCGACCATATTCTTGTAGCCCATGAAGTCAACGCCGGTCTTCCCTCCGATGCTGGAATCTACCTGGGCGAGCAGTGTCGTGGGGACCTGGACGAAGGGGATGCCTCTTTTGTATGTGGCTGCAGCGAACCCTGTCATATCGCCGACAACACCTCCGCCGAGGGCGAGCAGCGAATCCCGGCGGTCGAAATCATGCTCGAGCAGGAAGGCGTACAGCTCCTCGATGGAGCTGAGATTTTTGTATTCCTCACCCGCTTTGAAGGCGAAAGTGTACACTTCGTCGAAACTGCCGCTGACGGCCTTCTCCACAGCTTCGGCATAGTAAGGAGCGGTATTCGTATCGCACACGATGCATACGCGCTTTGAGCGTATTGATGATTTACCGTAGGCTTCGCAAAGCCTGTCAAATGTATTTTCAAAATAGACCGGTGACATATGTTTTCTCCATCCTTGTTTGTGCTATAAAAAAGAGCATCAGAGAAATGATCACTGATGCTCAATAAATCATAATCAAGAACGCCCTGGCGTTCCTGCCGCGCCGTGCAAAGTGCGAAGCACCTTCATTATTGCGCGGCTGCGATCAATTAATACGGGGATCTCATGGAAGGAATCTCAAAATCACTTCCATCGAGTATGCTCTGTACATCGCCGTATGTGTCGACTCCGTCAGGCGTGATCAGGTAAATGTAGTTGGATACGATCTTAAGGTCGCCGTCCAGCGCGTAGCATACACCGCATGTGAAGTCTATGATACGCTGAGCCATGTCGATATCGATTCCTTCAAGATTGAGGACGACCGGTCTTGACTCTTTTAAGATATCCGCGATATCTTTTGTGTCTTCCATGGAAGAAGGTCTTATAACGTTGAGACCCATCTGAGCCTGACTGCCCTTCTTGTTCCTTGTGGTCTTGGCCTTCTTCGCTGCCTTTTCACGTTCGCGCATCTCGCGCTCACGTTCTCTTCTGGCTTTAGCTGCTGTCTGCCTTGTGTTCTGGATTGATGCTGAGCTTGTGCTTGAACTTCTTCGGGAAGCTCGAGCCGACTCTTCATAGTCATCTATCTCATCATCTTCATCGGCGTAGTCGTCATCGTCCAAATCGTCGTCATCGGATTTTTTCGCGAATCTGTCGAAGAAGCGTTTCTTTGGCTTTTCCTCTTCGTACTCGTCATAGTCGTCGTCGAAGTCGTCTTCTTCTTCATCGTAGAATTCGTCGTCATCGTAATCATCGTTAAGTCTGATTGCGTCAAGAAATCTATCAAAAAATCCCATGTTTCGATCTCCGTTCTTATTTCTT
>JAFWIM010000005.1 GCA_017514845.1 Lachnospiraceae bacterium | reverse complement strand
GGCAACATGAAGTTCATGCTGAACGGCGCTCCGACAATCGGTACGATGGACGGCGCGAACGTCGAGATCGTCGAGGAAGTCGGCGAAGAAAATGCATTCATCTTCGGTCTCAGCTCTGATGAAGTCATCAGCTATGAGCATCACGGCGGCTACAATGTGCAGGACATCTTCAATAATGACGCAGACATCCGTCAGGTCCTCGTACAGCTGGTCAACGGCACATACAGCCAGGATACAGAGCTCTTCCGCCCGATTTACGATTCACTGCTGACCAACCGTTACGGTGTTGCAGACAGATACTTCATTCTGGCAGACTTCCGCTCCTACGCTGAAGCCCAGAAGAGAGTCGAGGAAGCTTACCGCGACCGCCGCGGTTGGGCAAGAAAGGCCATGATGAATACTGCATGCGCAGGCAAGTTCTCATCTGACCGTACGATCAAAGAGTACGTCGATGAGATCTGGCATCTGAACTCAGTCACAGCTGACAATTAAACACAAAACTTCTCGCGCATAGTGCACTGGTAACAGTTCAGACGGGCTACTCTAAAAGTTCTTTTGCCGGCAGCAAGGCATCCATCTTCGTGAGAAAAGCATTGCAGGTCCTTCTCTGTGAGATCAAAAAGGCTTTAGCCTTTTTAAAGCTCACAGAAAGGACCTGCGTTTTTCGATGAAGATGATGCTTGCGGCCGGGTTCAGGAACTTCGCTGTAGCCCGTCTGAACTGTTACATGCGCTGTTTACAGTGAGCTGTGCGGCTTTTTCTTTGTGTGGACAGAAAATAGCGAGTGTGGTACACTATCTACAACTATGGGAAATTATGCCGGCGCGGGGAGGCGAAAAACAAAGCCCCGAATCCCAAATTTGAGGTGAAGAAGTTGGACAAGGCTGAATATAAAATCAAACTCGAACAGATAAGTGCATGCGCGGAGAGCGGAGATTTTCGCGGCGCAGCCCGCACAGCGGATACGATCGACTGGCGGCGTGTCAAGAGCGCGCGGACGCTCTGTATGATCAGTGAGATCTACGAAGCCAACAAGCGCTATGAGGATGGTATGGAGATCCTGAAATACGCGTATCGCAGATCACCGCAGAGCAAGACTGTTCTATACCGCCTTACAGAGACGTCGCTGAGGACCGGAAATCTGTCCGATGCTAAGAAATACTATGCTGAGTTCGAGCAGGCAGCTCAGCATGATACCTCGCGCTATGTCCTTAAATACAAGCTGCTCCGGGCTGAGGACGCGCCGCTCGAAGAGCAGATCGCTGTTCTTAAAGAGTACAAGGAGCGTGAGTATACCGAGAGATGGGCATATGAACTGGCCAAACTCTACAAAAAGAATGGTCAGAAGCAGCGCTGCATAGAAGAGTGTGACGACATGATCCTCTGGTTCGCCGAAGGCCGCTATGTCACCCGCGCAATGGAACTGAAAATGCAGCTCACACCCCTCTCCGAATCTCAGAAGGCCAAATATGAGAGCCGGCTTGCCGCGGCCAAAGAGGCTGCTGAGCGGGAAGCGCTGCTGCGAGAGGAGACAAAGACAGTTCTTGATGCTGCCGAGGATAACGAGGATATAGTTTCCGGAGGTGAGGAGCCCGGCAGTGAGCCGGGGACAGAGACGGACGAAGAGTCCGGCGGTGTCACCACCGCTGAGATGATTGAGAAAATGAACGCCGCCGCGGACGCTTCTCTTCAGGGCGCTAGGGCACAGAGCCGTATGCCGAATGTGCGGCCTGCCGCAAGGCAGAGTATTTCCGGTAGGAACGCCGGCAGTAATGACATGCAGGATCAGCTTGCAAGCAGTATCCGCGCTGTATTTTCCGGAATCCGCTCTCAGTCCGATGAGGAGACCCTGGAGAGCGACAGGCAGGATATGCCCGCTCAGGATGTGCATACCGAGGACACAGCGGTGCCTGCCGATGAGGAAGACCTTGATCTTGCAGCACTATTTGCCGAGACGGAAAATTCGATGGCACAGACCGTTCAGGCGGCAACTTCGGACGATGAGACAGGCGGAGCAGATGAAGCTCCGAAGGCGGAGTCTGCGGCTCAGACACCTGCAGAGCCTTCCGACACAGAAAAGGATCGTACGGGTGAGCAGGAGACAGATAAATCTGACGGAAATGCTGCGGACGCAGCGCCGGAGGCGGACGATGCGTTTGAAGATGAGGCAGCAGACGATACGAATGTCTTCTATATAGAAAAGAACGGTGTTATTGAGATCGTCTCAGCTGAAGATGCATCGAAAGAAGGGGCGGACGTTAAAGCCGTGAGCGAGGCTCGGAAGACTGATAGCGGAAGCGAAGGCCTGGCTGTGCCGGATGAAAAACCGGACGGTGAAAAGCTCATCGGCATGGAGACGGATGAATCCCTCGGTCTGACACGAGAGTTCAACTTCGGAAGGGAACTTGAAAATCTAGCTGGAAGCAGGGCGAAAGATTCAAAACCTGCGCGGACGCAAAGAACAGAAAACAAGGTTGAGACCCGCATTCCGGACCCTGAGGAGGCCGCGGTCAAGATCGTGTCCGAGGCAGCAAGAACTCAGGGAGTGCCGGCGAGTGACAATGCATTGGCTTATGAAAATGTAGCAGAGCTCTCCGAGAGACTGTTTTCCGGTATGGCGGAGATATCTGCGGGCGGTTTTATAAACGTTGACGGGAAAACGGATGAGGTACCGGCGAAAACTTCCGGACAGCCGGCAGATTCGGTCGTTCCGAAAAAGGAAGCTGCCGGTGCGGCTGAGTCAGCCCGGGCAGTACCGGAGACGAACAAGGCATTATCCGAGAACAAAAACAGTATTATCGATCACCTGCTCGACGAGCCGGATATGATCGACCGCATGGATATAGTTCCAAGAACTCTGGATGAAACTGAGAGAAAACTGTTCACATATTTCTCCTCTATTCCCGGAATCGGGGAACAGGTATCACTTGCAATTGCGGACATCCATAACAATTCGGGTGACCGCACATCAAAATCGGGCAATGTCCTTATTGTCGGGCGAAGAGGATCCGGAAAAACGAAACTGGCGGACAGCCTTGTCCTTGCGGTGTGCAAGGATCTTAACATCACGGCTGCCAAGACCGCCAAGATCATTGCGAGCGACTTTAACCAGAAAGATGCCGCGGCCATCGTCAAGAAGATGGCCGGGGGATTCCTCATCATTGAGGGAGCCGGTGAACTTGCGGCTGACACGGTCGATAAGCTGAACCGGGCGATGGAGTTCCGCACGGATGACATGGTCGTGATCCTGGAGGATGAGAAGCAGGATATGAAAGCCCTGCTTGACAGGTATCCGGAATTTGCAGCAAAATTCACATCGAGGATCACGATCCCGGTGTTCACCAATGACGAGCTGGTTACATTCGGAAAGACCTACGCGCAGGAAAACGGTTATTCATTCGATGAGATGGCGACTCTCGCCCTCTACACGATGATCGGCGAGAACCAGAAGGATTCGGAACCGGTCACGGTCGGCATGGTCCGCGATATGATTGACAAGGCAATAGCAAGGTCAAAGAGCAAAAAGTTCCCGCTGTTCGGAAAGAATCAGGTAGGAGCTGACGGAAGAATTATTCTACGTGAAAAAGATTTCGCATTTTAAGAGAGCCGGAAGGCTCTGAACAAGGAGAGGCGCCGAAAGGCGCCGTCTCTTTTATATTAGAAAGAGAACTGAACTACCGCATCTGCCTCGCGGGCAGTGTGCTGAGATGTTAAATAGCAGGAAGGAGACAGAAGATGGCGGAGCCGTATTTGGGCAACCCGGGAAGGTGCAGCGCTGTACTTAAAAAATATGGATTTTCTTTCCGTAAGAAGTACGGGCAGAATTTCCTGATAGACACGAATGTTCTCGAGTCGATCGTGGACACGGCAGGTATCACGAAGGACGATTTCGTTCTCGAAATAGGACCGGGAATCGGAACTCTGACTCAGTATCTTGCGACTTATGCAGGCCGGGTCATCGCAGTTGAGATCGATCAGAAGCTGATACCGATCCTTGAGGATACACTCTCGGGCTGGGATAATGTGGAGATTCTCCCGGCGGATATACTGAAGACGGACATCCGGAAGATCGCCGATGAGAAGAACGGGGGGAGGCCGATTAAAATCTGTGCCAACCTGCCTTATTATATAACGACACCGATCCTCATGGCGCTGCTCGAGAGCGGTGCGCCGATCAGTGACCTCACTGTCATGGTGCAGAAGGAGGTCGCGGAGCGCATGGTGACGGGTCCGGGGTCAAAGGAGTACGGAGCTCTTTCCCTTGCGGTCCAGTACTACACAAAGCCGGAGATATCTTTCATCGTGCCGCCGTCCTCATTTATGCCGAGACCGCATGTTGAAAGTGCGGTCGTTCACATGGAACTCTATGAAGAGCCGCCGGTCGGGGTGCTTGACGAAAAGATGCTTTTTGCCGTGATCAGGGCATCGTTCAACGAGCGGAGAAAGACGCTGCTGAACGGGCTTTCCCACTTTCAGGAATTTGATTTTTCGAAGGAGGAGCTGGCCGGGGCGATTGAACGGTGCGGGCTTTCGCCGACGGTGAGGGGCGAGAAGCTGGGATTGCCGGAATTTGCAGCACTTGCAAATGAGCTCTCGCGAATGCGGCTGTAGTAAGGCAACCGTGAATATGTCCAATCAGCGCAGTAAGTAGACGGACTCAAGACCGGGCTAACGTTACATTCTTATAGAGCAAGTAATCTGTAAATGATGCTATAGACTGAGGTTAGCTGTGAAAACTCTATGTATGAATTGACAAGGACAATCACCAATAATATAATATTTCTAAGTCTATATATTTTTACCATGGAGCAGTGCCGGAGATGTTAATAAATGAATGACATCAGCCGGGACAGGGCAAATTATAAGGAGGGGTATAAATATGAAATCCAAAAAGGTTACCAAGAAACTCCTTTCTCTTATCATTGCCTCAATAATGATCGTGACCATGCTGCCCGTATCGGCTTTCGCAGCCGAATCGGATGTCATGATTGAAGATCAGGCAGAGGCAATCGTGGAGGAAGCGGCAGATGTGAGCGGTGAGGTCGTTGAAGAGGCGGCCGAGGTGCCGGACATCGAGGACAGTGAAGACGCTGCAATAGTAGAAGGGTCTGTCGATGAGATTGCGGAGGCAGATCCAGAAGAACTGACAGGCTACACGGAGACTCTCTCTTTCACGGCACAGGGTGTAAAGTCCGGATCCAAGATGCATTTTGATGCTCAGCTTACCGGGCTCTCTGTGAGTGCTGTCGTGCCGGCAAAGAGAGCTGCCAAGGGCTCTGTCATGACGGCGGATATCGTAGATGTGAGCGCATATGAAGATGCGGTCGCTAAAAAGAACTACGGAAAATCCATTGCCGGCCTGTATGGCCTTGAGCTTCACTTCTACGACAAGAAGGGCAAGGAAATCAAGCACATCAATACATCCGATATCACAGTGACGGTCGATGGACTTGAAGCTTCTTCCTACTTCATCGGCAGAATTGATAACCAGGTCAAAAAGATCCAGAGGGGAACAGAGCCGACATTCACTTTCACTGAGAAGAAGGCTTATACATATGTGATCGCCGGTCTTG
>JAFWIM010000075.1 GCA_017514845.1 Lachnospiraceae bacterium | reverse complement strand
CAGAGGGCGCCGATCGGGATACCGATCAGCATATTGATGGCTGTGCAGATAAAGCTGACGATAATGGAGTTTCTTGCGCCTGCCCAGACAGCGTCAAAGACTTCGTTGCCGACATGGTCAGTTCCGAAGATATGCTCTGCGGAGGGCTTAAGGAACTTAAGGTGCGAATTGTTGATATTCGGCGTGTTGATCGGGCTGTAGCCGGACAGCATCGGCTGTATCATCGCAAATGCAATGATGCACAGCAGCAGGACCGCAACCGCGACCGTGAACTTATTCTTAAAAAACGTTCTCCAGACAGATTTCCAGTATGAGTACCGGGGCGCTGCAATATGTTCAGATTCGAGTTCGTCGAACTCCGCAAACTCGAACAGATTGGTGTTTTCCATATCCATTTACGACCTCCCTGCCTTCTCACTGAGTGAAATTCTGGGATCTACCTTTGTCAATACGATGTCTCCGGCCAGAACCGAAAGGACTGATACTGTGGAGAACATGAACGCAAGGGCGATGATCATGACGTTGTTATACTGCTTGATCGCATTCGGAAGCATCTTGCCCATACCACCGACAGAGTAAATTGCCTCGGTGATGATGGCGCCGGTGATACATCCGGCCAGCGATGCGGGAATTCCCTGTGCGATTGGAATAATAGCGTTCTTGAAAATGTGTGTGCGGAAGATTTCTCCCTGACTGAGACCCTTGGCCTTGGCGAACTTGACATAGTCCGCACTCATCTGGTCGACCACGTAGCGGCGTGTCCACAACATGAGGCTGGCGATCGACGGCAGGGCAAGAGATATGACCGGCAGTACCCAGGAACGCGCGTCTCCCGGTCCGTAAGTAGTAAATACCGACGGAAGGTTGAACAACATTGTTCCGAAATACCGGAAGAGGTAGATATAGGCCAGAGACGGAACTGCGATAATGAAGATGATATAGACCATACCGAGCTTATCCGCAAGCTTATCTTTTCTTCTCGCCATAAGAAGACCGAAAGGCAGACCCAGCGCATAAGCGAGAATCATGGCAATGATACCCATTCTGAAAGATGTTCCGATCATGGACGGCTGGTTTCTGTAGACCTCATAATCCGCATAGTGATCCGGGAACTTCTTTGTGTCCATTCTGTCGAGGACCGGCTTATACTTCAGTGTGCCGAAATTAATACCGGATTCTCCCTCAAGACCGGTCTCATAGACAACATGCCGTTTCGCCTCATCACCCTGTGACTGGAAGAGGACACGCATGACATCAAGCCCCTGATAAGTCGGGTAGGAAACGCCGAAATTCAGACGGATGAAATTCTGATGGATCCAGGGGAACTTGCTGTTCGTGTAGAAAAGATACTTGTAAGTCGTACCGCTGCCGATAATGGCAATACCGCCGGACGGAGTGCGGCCGAAGGAAATTCCCCTCTTAAGATCCGGATTTCCTTCATCCTTGACGGACATCGGGGTATCAATAACAATGAGATGGGCGAGCCAGGATCCCATTCGCTTGATGACCGGAATATCCTTATACGCATAGTAGCGTCCGTTTCCGAGATACTTTTCGACTGTGTAACCTTTAGATGTGTATAATTCAACGAAATCCTGACTGTCCTTCGAATCAGGCTCTACTGCTGTCGACATTTCGGGACTGCCGGCGCCATAAATCTCCTGGCAGTAATCATTTATTCTCACATAGTCCAGATAACCCAGTTTTTCCCATGTGGAATATACATACTCGGTCTTATCGTCTGACTTGGAGCTCAGTTTACGATAGGTGCTGTCCTCGAAGAAAATATTCTCGCGCGGGACCAGAGTAAAAATCATCGTAAAGACGATAAGCATGATAATCATAATAGATAGAAGCGACCTGAGAAGTCGCTTCCAAATATAACTTTTATTCATAGAAGTTACTATTCCTCTTAATGAAAATGGGGAGCCGGACAATCACGCCCGTCCGGCTGCCCCTGTTTTTTCAGTTCTTCATATATCGGCAATGACACATGTCATTATTCGCCTGCAAGCCATTTCTCCTTGGCTGCCTCATAATCGGCGGCAAGGACCGGCTCTTCCTGAAGTTCCATGTACTTGAAGTACGGTACACGGTTGTAGGAAGCCTGGCCATACATGCCGTAAGCTGCCGTGAACGGCACTACCTTGCTGACTGTTGGGGATGCACCGCTTGTGCTGTACGGACGAAGGATGCCATAGCCGAGCAGCATAGCCTCTGCCTTTGCGAAGAGCTCGATACGCTCGTCGCCCTTGGCTGCGGACGCCTGGTCGACAACTTCCTGAATCTCTGCAAGACCGATTGCCTCAAGGGCTGCCTTCTGCTCATCATCCTGACCCTGGCTCTCATAGTTGATACCGGAGTAGTTCAGCATGTCGCCGTCATGGATATCGAAGCAGTGAATATATGTAAGCGGATCGCCGTAGTCCGGGCCCCAGCCTGCGCCAAAGACAAGGTCGATGGAGTTGGAGACGCCGTCCGGCTGATTGTAGAATGCTGAATAGTAAACAGAGGAATCGCCCTCAAGGAACTGAAGATCGATCTTGACATAGTCACCGATCGCGTCCTCAATGGACTTCTGCATAGCAAGCTGCATGTTCTTCTGGTTCTCACTGGAAGCATAGACCGGAACATCCAGGTGGATCGGCCACTCGGAGATCGTGTCGCCGAGTTCTTCTTTAGCTTTCTCAGCAAATGTTTTTGCAAGGTCCGGATTATACCATGCATCCTGACCGTCGTTCAGGTCGATGCCTGCATATTCGGGAACAAGCGCTTCAAGTTCTTCCGTTACGATGGAGCCGTAGGAACGTCCGTCGCTTGTTGACATGAATGTGTACGGTACAAGAGTATTGCGGAGAACGTCATCTGCGCGCTCCTCACCCAGAGTGATGGCTTCTACAGCATGTGCTGAATAGGCAGCATAGACTGCGCGGCGGAAGTTGGCGTTCAGGATTGCAGCCTTTGTATCAGCCTTCTGTGCATCCGATGTCTTGGATGTCGTGGAGACTGACGGATCATTGAACAGAGCGTATGCACGGCGATCCCAGTTGAAAGCTCCCCAGAAGGAAGTGGAAGTCGTCAGGCTTGTATACTCATTATCCGGATACAGTTCCTGAGCCTTGGCAACGACATCCGGAAGAGAATAGTTGATGGTCGTAGCTGTGGTCTCACCGTTCACGAACATGTTGAAGCCCTGTGCCGGATCTTCGCCATTGGTATATGTAACAACGACATGCTGTACATGTACGTCGTCGCTGTCATAGTAATTCGGGTTCGCGTCGAAGCGGACTTCCTGGGACGGAACCAGAGAGGACAGGATGTAGCATCCGTTGTACAGGATGGAATCCGGCGTGACTGCTCCGAAGTCGCTGCCCTTGGACTCAAGGAACTCTGCGTTGATCGGATACAGGATGGAGTATGTCGTCATACCGTCAAAGTATGCGCACGGCTTTGTAAGCGTATAAGTCAATGTATTTCCATCCGCCTTGATACCGACATCTTCCCACGAGCCTGTGCCTTCGGAGTACTCGCGCAGACCCTTGATCAGATCGGCGACAAGGCCGAGAGTCTCGGACTTGGAGTCTGCCGCATGCTTGAGACCTGTCACAAAGTCTTCCGCTGTGACCGCATCATACTCTTCGCCTTCGCTTGTAGACCATACAGCGTCGTCGCGGATCGTGAATGTCCACTCGGAAGCGTCCTCGTTGCTGGACCATTCACTTGCCATACCTTCGACAAGGTTGCCATGGCGATCCTGGGTCAGAAGACCTTCGATAAAATTGCTGGTGTAGTCGCCGTTCGAGGACTTGTTATTATAAACATAGTCCAGAGTGGTGACATCAAAGTTGTCGATCATGGAATACGTATCCGGTCCTGCAGCCTCTGCTCCGCCATCACCGCCAGAAGCCTGTCCGCCGGTCTGACCGCCACCTGAAGAAGAACCGCCGCATCCCGCAAGCATGCCCATACATGTCGTTGCGGCAAGCAGCACAGCGAGTACCTTTTTTCTTGTAAGCATCATTATTTCCTCCATTGTTTCTTTATTGTGAAACGCTTTGAGCGTTTACACGTACATATTTTAGCGGTATCGGCTTTTGCCGGGTGTATTCACTCGGGGTAAATTCTCTGACCACACAAATCACCCGGCTCAAAAATTGCTTACTAAGAATTTTATACACTACAGTGCTAAAAGTCAACCATTTATATATTTTGCACTATGTAACTTACATTTTTTTCCTCGTTTTGTGTATTTATATAAAATCCATCTTAAATAGCAGGCACCTCAGCGTTTTTCGGGTCTTTGACAGTTGAATAAAGAAGAAATCGCGGCAGGCCTTATAGGGCCTGCTTTTTCGTGTCAAATTTTATTCGTTTTTATGTAGCTATTTGTAGCTATATGTGGTATAATGTTACCAGGAGGGTACTATATCATGAAACTGACTGTCTCCAAATCAAAGAACTCGGCATCTTTCTATGTCCAGAAGAGCATCCGGAAGCCCGACGGTTCCGTGACGACCATCACGATCGAAAAGCTCGGGAACCTCGATGAGGTGAAGACCAGGGCACAGGGCATGGATCCTTATAAGTGGGCCCAGGAATACGTGAATGAGCTCAACCGGAGGGAATATGAAGACCAAAAAGCGATCATCATCCCGTTCTCTCCGTCCAAGCTCCTCAAAGAGAACGAACAGAGGCTCTACAACTGCGGCTATCTGTTCCTGCAGTCCGTCTATTATTCGCTCGGCCTCAAGGAGATCTGTGCTTCGATAACGGACAAGTACGACTTCCAATACGACCTGAACGACATCCTTTCACGGCTCGTTTTTACAAGGATCCTCTATCCGGGATCAAAACTTTCTTCAAATAAGCAGGCTTCCCTCTTTATAGAGCAGCCTTCCTTCGAGCTCCACGACATCTACCGTGCGCTCAGCGTCCTCGCGGCCGAGAACGACCTTATCCAGTCCCGGCTCTATAAGAACAGCCATACTGTCGTTGAACGCCGAAAGGATATCCTCTATTACGACTGCACGAACTTTTTCTTTGAAATAGAGGAAGCAGATGACCTGCGGAAGTATGGCCGGAGCAAACAGCACCAGCCCCTCCCGGTCGTCGGGATGGGCATGTTCATGGACCACGACGGGATCCCCCTGGCCTTTGACATTTACCCGGGGAACAAAAATGAACAGCCGACCCTGAAGCCCCTTGAAAAGAAAGTGATTAAGGACTACGGGCTGGAGGAGATCATAGTATGTACCGATGCCGGCCTTTCTTCAAAAGGGAACCGGAAATACAATGACCTCTCCATCGGCGGCAAACAGATACGGGGATATATAACGACCCAGTCCGTAAAGCAGCTCCCTGATTATTTACAGGAGTTCGCGCTCGGTACGGACGGCTGGAAGCTGCCGGGAGACGACCAGACGGAATACGACCTCAATGATCTCGATGAGGACATTGATCTTGACAGGATCTTCTATAAGGAGCGCTGGATCAAGGAAGACCTGTCCGGAAGGAAGCTCCGTGAAGGAGCAAAGCCCCTCGAACAGAGGCTGATCGTTTCCTTTTCCCTGAAATACAGGAATTATCAGAGAAAGATCCGGCAGGGGCAGATCGACAGGGCGAACGAACTGATAAAGAGCGGACGATATAAACAGCGTCCGAAGAACCAGAACGACCCTCACCGCTTCATAGGGAAGCATCCGATGACTGAGGACGGCGAGGCCTGCACGAAAGAAGATGTTTTTCTTGATGAAGACCTGATCCGCGAAGAAGAGAAATATGACGGGTTCTATGCCGTCTGTACAAACCTCGAGAACAAGAGCGTCTCGGAGATTGTCCGGATCAACAAAAAAAGGTGGGAGATCGAAGAATGCTTCCGGATCATGAAGACAGAGTTCAGGGCAAGGCCGGTATACCTGCGGAAGGAAGACCGGATTAAGGCCCACTTCCTGACCTGTTACATAGCACTCATGGTATACAGGATCCTTGAAAAGAAACTGGAAGAAAAGTATACCTGTACAGATATCATAGAGACTTTGAGGACAATGATGATGTTCCGCCCCGGTGAGAAGCTCGGTTACATACCTGCATACACACGCACAGACCTGACAGATGCCCTTCACGAGACGTTCGGCTTCAGGACCGATTACGAGATAATCACGGATGTAAATATGAAAAAGGTGATCCGGATGACAAAGGTCAAACCGAGAAAAAGCAGGGAAAAAAGCAAAAAAAGTAATAATATATAGCTACGTTTTTGTATAAATGAAAATGCGGGAGAACCCTTTAAATTAAAGGCTCTTCCGCATTCTTACTGTCAAAGACAGGAT
>JAFWIM010000074.1 GCA_017514845.1 Lachnospiraceae bacterium | reverse complement strand
GAATAGTACATGGTATATGTCTTCTCATAAAAAATTCCGAATAAATGGAACGTATTAATTATACAATACTCTGTCAAAAAAACATACGGATTATCTCTTTCCAAACCCTTTCTGTGTTTGTGTTGTCGGCGGAAACAGCAAAATCCTGCTCCAAAGGCGCGATTGCTGCCTTTGGTCCCGGCGAGTTTCATCGGGTCTTCGGCGGAGGCAGCAAAATCCTGCTCCTGAGGCGAGATTGCTGCCTTTGGTCCGGGCGAGTTTCTTCGGGTCGACGGCAGAGGCAGCAAAATCCTACTTCCGAGGCGCGATTGCTGCCTTTGCGCCTGGTGGGTTTCAAGGGACCTCTGGCAGAAGCAGCAAAATCTTGCTCCTGAGGCGTGGTTGCTGCCTTTGCGCCTGGTGGGTTTCATCCCGGGCAGTCAACAAACGCCGAACAGAACAAAGATGACCGTCACCGCTCAGCACAAAAGGCTGCCGCACTATTGCGACAGCCCCATCCTTTATTCACCGAAGTTTTATATCACTCATCTCTTATCACGTAATCAAATAAATCCAGCCGCGTGACCCCCATCTTCCTCAGAGCCTCCGCGCTCTTTCGCTGATCCGCCGCAGTATTGAAACCGGGGATGCGCGGAACCCGGACAATGACCCGCTCTGCGCCGCAGGATGCAAGAAGGAACTCCAGATTATCCTTCATGAGCTGCGCATCGCCGCCCGTATAGCGGCGATAAATGTCCGGATTCATGTCCTTGCAGTCCACAATGAACTCGTCCACCGCAGGCAGCGCGGGCAGAAGACTCTCACGCTGCACTGCGAGGCTGGTCTCCGCGGCAATTCGCCATTCTGGCGGGCACAATTCTCTGAAGCGGGCGATAAAGGCAGAATGAAGCAGCGACTCACCGCCCCCAAAGGTCACTCCGCCGCCCGTCGCGCGAAAATACAGGTCGTCGATCTGAATTTTCTCGATTAATTCTTCCGCTGTCACGTATTTCCGCGGTGCTTCTTTGAGAAGACGCTTGTTAATGCAGTAGCGGCAGCCGAGCGGACATCCTGCACCGGCCGCGAGCGTGGTCACGCCCTTGCCGTCCGTTCCCATACGGAGCCGCGCGAGGGCAAGCAGGGGAAAATGCAGATTATCCATCTTTTATGCCTCAGGCCACGCGACTTCGCCCGTTGTCGTGACCATGACATCTTCCGAACCTGCGGAATCATAGCCATCCGGGTAGGCGACATCACCGGAAAGTTCGATGTAATCCGGCTCAGGTTCCTTGACCGCTCCTGACAGTTCACTTCCGGTCAGATCCACTGAATCCGGTTCCGAAGACGGCTCACAGATATCGACCTCACCGGACAATTCCTCAATATTCGACCCGGGATCCACGGCTGCCCCGCCCAAGTCCTCAATATTCGACTCGTCCGGGCCGACTTCGCCTGTCAGGTCCGTCTGCATTGATTCTGTGGGCTGCTTGACAGACGGAGCACATCCTGCTGAAGCCAGAGCCATGCCAACGCATAACGCGGCGACGCTCACCCGCTTTCCGAGGCTTCTGCGGCGCTCGAGCTGCTGCTCCAGATACCGAAGTTCACTCTCGCAGCGAGGGCAGGTCCCGGTGCATTCTCCCTGATAGCTGCATTCGCGGGTAACATATGGGATATCATTTTCATCGGCGATGCGCTGACGGATTTCTTTCAATATCTTGCATTTATCCTTGCCTCTCATAGTGAAACACCTCCTCTTAACAGGTATCGTTTTGAAGTCTCACACAGTTGAGTCGTAGATTCAAGAACGCCTCGGCGTTCTTGCCGCGACGTGCGCAGTGCGTAAGCGCTTTCCACTGCGCACGTCTGCGATCCGCCGTGCCTAAGCATGCGTAACAATGCTCCAGTGGAGCATTGTGCAGCTGAGGCGTTTATTCTTCATCGCGAGATTGTATTCACGATGAAGACGAGTGTCATCTTGCGCGCGTATCTCACGACTGAAGTCACGAGTATTGCGCGATGAAGAATAAACCGGCTGCTTCTCCATCCGGAATCTAATGTATGCTAACTTATTGATTCAATCTTACAATATGATACACGAAAAATCTACATGTCACTATGCCGGCATATTACACCCACTTTCGGTCCGTCAGCGACGCATTACAGATTATTTGCAGGGGAAACACTCCGAATCACGGCAGATGCAAATCACATCTGAGTATTATATATCATTAAAATGTGTACGCTCTGCGAAATCTGCACTATAATAAATAGAAAAGTTGCCAGCCGAATTCTCAAGACTAGTAAATCGCGATCTCCGATCGCGCGAGAGCTGCCATGCCTAAGCATGCGTAACAATGCTCCAGTGGAGCATTGTGCAGCTGAGGCTCAATCTTCAACAGACACTGTCCCTGCCGGACCACGGAGGACCGCCATGAACAACAAAAACATCGAAGAAATCGACTTTCTGTCCCTGACGACCGAGGAAGCAGAAAAATTAGGACTAAATGCCATCTTTGAGGAAGAAGACGGCACTTATGACTGGATCTACTGCATGAACATGATGAAGGACATGTCCATGTTCAAGTTTTATTTTAAAATTGTCGGTCTCTGTTTCCTGCCGATCGTTATCATGATGATCTGGATGGCGGCAAGCTCCAG
>JAFWIM010000073.1 GCA_017514845.1 Lachnospiraceae bacterium | reverse complement strand
CATCTTCATCGAAAAACGTCGGTCCTTCCCTGCGAGCTTGCGCAGGCGTCAAGCCGCCTTCGCGATCTCTCAGTCGGACCGACAATGTTTTTCTCACGAAGATGAATGCTTTGCTGCCGGAACCGGGGTGTAAGAACAGCCTGTCTGAACTGTTACCCTGCAGCGAGTTAAAGACATACAAAAGTGAGGAAGTGTCTATCGACAAAATGCGTTAATTTACTATAAAGTAGTAAAAGGAAATTTCACTGAAGGACAGTTGCGGGAGAGGAAAAATATGGATTTTCAGAAGTTTTATGACGGTAAGGCATTCGACGTATACAAGTATCTCGGCGCGCACCCTGAGAAGGACGGCGGAGTGACCTTCAGGACATTTGCACTCAATGCCGACAAGGTAGCAGTACTCGGCGAGTTCAACGGCTGGACAGACACTTTTATGTCAGACAGAGAGAGAAAAGGCTTTTTTGAAATCACGATTCCGGAGGCTAAGGTCGGGCAGATGTATAAATACGCGGTTTACAGCAAGCTCGGCCGCATCGAGCACTGCGACCCGTACGGCTTCGGAATGGAGCTGCGCCCGAATTTCGCATCAATCATAAGGAATCTTGACGAGTACTATTTCTCTGACGAGAAGTGGATGAAGGAGAGAACTCTCAATTACGATAAGCCTCTGAATATATATGAGCTGCATCTGGGTTCCTGGAAGCGCAATGACGCTGACCCGAACGGCTGGTACAAGTATGATGAAATCGCGGATGATCTGATTGCATATCTGAAGAAGTACCACTTTACGCATGTTGAATTCATGCCGCTGGCCGAGCATCCGTTTGACGGGAGCTGGGGATATCAGCAGACCGGATTTTTCGCGCCAACATCCCGCTATGGCACAGCAGCGCAGCTGAAAAAGCTGGTCGACAGGCTGCACAACGCGGGCATCGGCGCTATTGTCGATTTTGTCCCGGCGCATTTTGCAAATGACTACTACGCCCTCAAAGAATACGACGGCACCGAGCTCTACGAGTACCCGGCAAGCGACGTCTCTGACAGTGAGTGGGGAACACGCAATTTTATCTATGCCCGAAGGGAAGTCATGAGCTTCATGATGTCCGCGGCCAATTACTGGCTGGCCGAGTACCATTTCGACGGTCTGCGCATGGATGCCATAAGCCGCGTTATCTACTGGATGGGAGACGAGAAGCGCGGTGTGAACGAGACATCCGTCGATTTCCTGAAGCAGCTGAATGAGGGCCTTCACAGACTTCATCCGACAGCTATGCTGATTGCGGAGGATTCCACATCCTATCCGGGCGGGACGAAGCCGACCTGGTTGGGCGGTCTCGGATTCGATTACAAGTGGGACCTTGGCTGGATGAATGACACTCTTGACTATTTTATGAAGCAGTCGGACGAGAGGAAGAATGTGCCGGAGAAGCTTACCTTCTCAATGTTCTATTTCTACAACGAGCGGCATTTGCTTCCGCTTTCCCATGACGAGGTCGTCCACGGTAAGAAGACGATCATCGACAAGATCTTCGGTGACTACGAGATGAAGTTCCCGCAGTGCAGATCCCTGTATCTCTATATGATGATACATCCGGGCAAGAAGCTGAATTTCATGGGCAATGAGATCGCGATGTTCCGCGAGTGGGATGAGACCAAGGAACCCGATTATTTCCTTTTGAAATATCCGAACCACGACGCTTTTCAGCATTATTTTGCCGAGCTCGGAAGGATTTATTGCGAGTATCCCGCGCTCTATGAGATGGATTACGACCCTAAGGGCTTTAGGTGGGTCACGATCAATGACAACGGCAGAAACCTGTTCGGAATCGAGCGCTACGATAAGACGCTGAAGAAGAATGTCATAGCGATCTTTAACTTCTCGAACCAAAAACAGACTTACTGGCTGCACCCGGAGAAGTCCGGAGATCTCATGCCAATCTTAAATACGGACTGGGAGCGCTTCGGCGGTCAGACGAAGGAGCTGCCGGCGGAGGCCGCGCTTCTCAGGGCGGATTCCGTGACCGGGGTAGAGATTGAGCTTGCGCCGTTCGGCTCGATACTATTTGAAGTGAAATGACAGGTATGACCCCTCTCTTTTTGATGAGCAGGGTGGCATTTCTGCCTGTATTATGAATCTGTCTCGTAGCCGGCTTTACTTTGTGTGTAAATTTGTTCAAAGGCAGCAGAAAGCCTTGAAATGAGGCAATCTAGCTGCCTTTGCCATTGAACCGAAAAAATTGATTTGTTCAAAGGCAGCAGAAATCCCTGAAATGGGTCAATCTAGCTGCCTTTGCCCTAAAGCCTAAAGATTACACCTCTCACAAAGGCAGCAAAAATCCCTGAAATGAGCCAATTTAGCTGCCTTTGCCCTGAAGCCGAAAGAAGACACATCTCACAAAGGCAGCAGAAAGGCCTGAAATGAGCCAATTTAGCTGCCTTTGCCCTGGAGCCGAAAGAAGACACATCTCACAAAGGCAGCAGAAAGGCCTGAAATGAGCCAATTTAGTTGCCTTTGCCCTGGAGCCGAAAGAAATGAGACTGTCAAATCGATTTAGATAAGGGGCTGCCGCAGTTCAGTGCGGCAGCCCCTTTAATAAGTGGATTCGTTGTGTAAGAATTAGTATTCTCTTAATAAATATCCGGATCGTAGCGCTTACGCCTTGCGTCCATTTCCTGCTTCATCCTGCCAAGCCTTATGATAGCCTTCTGCGTGAGCATCGAGTACACGGAAATCATGATCGCGACCAGGATGGATAATGGCAGAAGGAGCAGCGACCACCACATGAAGATCGAGTGCATGTCGTAAAAGTTCGGGAGCAGGATGACTGCTCCGAGGAACACGACGGAGCTTACAGCAAGCACGAACTTGCGGTAAGGGGCAAGCGGCCAGCAGACGCTGGCAACGACGAGCATGGACACGAGCCCTCCGAGCATCAGATTGAAGGTCGAGAAGATATCGGTCGTCCATGGGAACATCGCGTTCAGGATCTGCACGATCAGCATAGATGTCACCATGGTGAGCGCGGCCGGAAGAGCCGTCTGAAGGACATGCTTCAGGAAGCCGCTTGTGGTCACATCTTCCTGCTGCTCGAGCGTGAGCAGGAAGCTCGGCATTCCGATACCGCAGAGATTGATGAGTCCCATCTGCAGCGTAGTGAACGGGTACGGTGTCCGAAGGAGTATGAAGATGACCGAGAGCAGGCAGGAGTAGATCGTCTTTGTCAGGTAGAGGGAGCTGACCCTCTCGATGTTGGCGATGATCGTCTTTCCTTCCTTCACAATATCCTTCATCGATGAAAAGTCGGAATCCATAAGCACGATATGTGCTGCCTGTTTTGCTGCCTCTGAACCGGATGCCATCGCGATGCCACAGTCGGCGTCCTTGATCGCAAGAACGTCGTTGACGCCGTCTCCGACCATGGCGACGGTCATGCCGGCTGCCTGCCACGCCTTGATGAAGGCCTGCTTCTGCTCCGGCTTGACGCGCCCGAAGACGCTGTATTTCATGACAGCCTGCTGGAAGGCAGTGGGATCCTCGGGGAGCTTTGTGGCGTCTACATATTTTTCGGCACCGGCGATACCGGCTTTCTTGGCAACACTGGAGACTGTCAGCGGGTTGTCGCCGGACAGGACCTTGATGGCAACGCCAGACTTCGCGAAGTATGCAAATGTCTCCTTCGCGTCCTCCTTGATCACGTCCGATATGATGATGGCCGCGATCGGTGTTACGGTTCCCTTGTCTCCGGTCTCCGTATCTATGCCTTTGGACCGGCCCAGAAGGAGTACACGGTAACCCTGCTGCGAGTAGGTGTCCACGACGTCGAGGGCAGCCTTGTTGTTCGGTACGATGAATTCCGGAGCGCCAAGTACATAATCACCGTGTTCGTCGAAAGACACAGCTCTGAATTTTCGTTCGGACGAGAACGGGATGATGCCCCGCGCAGCCCAGCCCTTTGACTGGCCGAATGCCGCGTTCAGTGCGTCCTGCGTGACATTTGTGTCGGTGAAGGCGCTGTTTATGTGGGCCATGATGTCCATGACCTGATCGCGGGTGACGCGGCCCATGGGCAGGACCTCGTTCACGCGCAGCTCTCCGGTCGTGATGGTTCCGGTCTTGTCGGTGCAAATGATATTTGCCCTGGCAAGTGACTCTATGGACGGCATCTCCTGGACGAGGGCCTTTTTGTTGGCAAGACGTCCGACGCCGATGATGAATGAGACGGAGGTCAGCAGGACAAGACCTTCAGGAATCATGCCGATGATGCCGGAGACGGTGCGGATGATTGCATTTGCAAATACCCCGCCGTTCGCGATCATCTGACTGCGGTAGAGCAGAAGGCCTACCGGGATAATGATTACGGAGACGACCTTGATGATCCTGCCGATCGTGCGCTGCATCTCGGAGCTCGCGCGCTTCTTGTGGGATGCTTTCGCGACCAGCTGGGAAGCGTAGCTCTCGTTGCCGACCTTGTCGACGCGCTGCAGCGCGGTGCCGGCTATGATGAAGCTGCCGGACAGGACCTGATCGCCGTCCCGCTTTTTGACGGCCCGTGACTCGCCCGTCAGCATTGACTCGTTGACTTCGAGCCCGCGGCAGTCGAAGACTCGCCCGTCAGTGACGACCTGATCGCCGGGGCCGAGTTTTATGACATCATCGACCACGATGTTGTCGACCGGCATCTCTTCTTCGCTGCCGTCGCGAATCGCGGTCACCCTTGCCGCCGTGATCACCGTCAGGTTGTCGATGAGCGACTTGACTTTCAATTCCTGGAAGATTCCAATTGCGGAGTTTCCTATTATGATGCCGAGGAAGAGCATGTTCTTCCACTGACCGGTCGTCGCGACAAGAATGCCGAGAAGGATATTCAGCAAGTTGAAGTAGGTCAGCGTGTGGGAGAGTACGATCTGCCGGACCGTCTTCTGGCCCTTGCGGACTGTCACGTTGATGAGTCCCTCCGCCTCTCGGTCGGAGACCTCCTCAGCCGTCAGACCATAGGTGAGATCGGGGTCATAGCGTATGACCGGGTTGTGTACGACTTCGGGTTCTTCCGTCTCTTCGGTTTCGTCGTCCTCTGCTTCACTTTCGTCATTAGTCTGATCACTGTCGTAGTCAGAATCCTTGCTTGCGTCATCCACCAAATCGTCATCGTAGTCGGAATCTTCGCTCATGTCGTCTGCGAGATCGTCATCCTCATCCTCGATGGATGTTTCCTCTTTAGAGCTGCTTCTTTTGCCCTTAGAGGGGGCTGCTTTTCGGCGGTTCTGAGGTTTCTTTTTCCTCTTTTTATCGGAGCGTGTTTTCCTGAATATGTTTGACAGAGAGAATCTGCCGGAAGACTCCTCATCAGCCTGCTCCTCGGCGTCCGTAATGTCATGACGGTAGGTGTCTTCGATGTCTGTGCCTGCTGAAAAGTCAGGGACGTCGACTTCGTCATCAGACTCGTTATCTTCATCTGTATCTGCGTCATCAAGATCGGTCCACAGCAGGTCATCCGACGAGTCATAGTCCTGCGAATCATCGGGGATGATCATATCTTCCGCCGCGGAATCAATAATGTCTTCCCGGACAGTGCTGTCGTTCGCCAGAGGATTGATCACAGCTTCCCGAACAGTGTCGTTATCGGTCGTGGGATAGATCACTTCGTCAGGGCTTGAGATATTCGCTTCCGAAAGATCGTCCGCTTCATCCGGTACTGTGATCTCCCCGGTCAGGGGATCGATCATTCCGACTGGCGGGGCTGTTATTTCAGGTGCCCGCTTCTTGCGCCTGCGGGCGCGAGGAAGCTTGCGGTGACGCATGGACCCGGAGAACAGGACCTCATCTTTTTGATGTGTTTCTTTATCAGTAAGTGACATAGAGATGAAATCTCCTTTGTAAAGTGTGTCGCAGTGAAAACTTATCAGAGGGCTCTCACTGTTTTTTATATGATAATTGATAAATTGACATATATACTTGATTATAACTGTTAACAGCACAAAACGCAAGTTCGGTAGAGGGCGTGTGATACCTTGGCAACAGCAGCCTTGGCAACAGCAAAAGAAAAAACCCTGTATTCTGTTATAAAACGACATACTTGCAATCGCGCGCCTATCTGGTATAATTGAAAAACCGCGGTCAACCTGGAGCGCGGCAATACGTGCGCGATAAAACCCGTGAAGGAGATCAATATGTATATAATAGTCGGACTGGGCAACCCCGGTAAAAAATATGAAGGCACCCGCCACAACATGGGCTTCGATGTCATCGACCGCCTTGTATATAAGAACAATATCCCCTGCAGCGGCAGCAAGTTCCACTCTGTGTACGGCACAGGCATGATCGGAACAAAGAAGGTCGTTCTCGCCAAGCCGCTCACCTATATGAATCTCAGCGGAACAGCGGTCCGGGAGCTGGTCGATTTTTACAAGATCGATCCGGAGAGCGAACTCATTGTGATCAGCGATGATGTAGACCTTGAACCCGGCAGGCTCAGGATACGCAAGCAGGGATCGGCCGGCGGTCAGAACGGACTGCGGCACATTGTCCAGTGCCTGGGAACTCAGAAGTTCATCAGGATCAGGGTCGGCACCGGCAGCAAGCCTGAGGGCTGGGAGCTGGCGGACTGGGTACTTTCAAGGTTCACGATGGATGACCGGGCGCTCGTTGACGACGCGATCGTCAGGGCGGCGGACGCTGTCGCCGCGATCTGCACCGACGGGATCGACAAGGCCATGAACGTCTACAATGTCAAGGCCTGACGTGCTCGGATTGTGACGCATTCATACAGTTCAGCCAGACTGCGATCGCTTTTGATTACCGGCAGCAAGGAATCTTCATTTTTCAATGAGGGTGATGTTTGCGCTGGATACGGAGCTGTGCAGCAGTTCAGCAAGAATCTTCATTTTTCAATGAGGGTGATGTTTGTGTTGGATACGGAGTTGAGCAGCAGTTCAGACAAGCTGTTCTTAAAGATCGTTTACCGGCAGCAAAGCATTCATCTTCGTGAGAAAAGCATTGCAGGTCCGACCGAGAGATCAGCAATGCATATGCATTGCTAAGCTCGCAGAGAAGGACCTGCGCTTTTCGATGAAGATGATGTTTGCGCCGGTTCATGAAACTTCGTTACAGCCTGTCTGAACTGCAGAAATGACGAGGAACAGATATATGCAGACATTCATTAAGCCGCTCACAGAGCTGGCCGAATTTTCGGAAATACGGGATCGGATGCGGAAAAGCCAGGGAATCTATGCCCTGACCGGCTGTATTGATGCCCAGAAATCGCATATGGTGCACGGTCTATCGGACGGAGCAAAGCTGGTGGTCGTGATCACGGAAAATGACCTCACCGCCAAAGCAGCCCACGAGGATCTGCGTTTCTTCGAGCCGGATGCACTGCTGTACCCCGCAAAGGACCTTCTTTTTTACCAGGCAGACATCGCGAGCAACTTTCTCGATATGCAGCGCATGCGGGTCTTTCGCTCTATTGCCGAGGCGGACAGGACAGTTGTCGTGCTGCCTGTCGCGGCCCTCATGGATCAGGTATCGACCAGAGAGTCGTTCCTTGACGCCTGCATTTCCTTCGATCTGGAAGATGAGACAGACCTTGACTGGATCAAGGAGACCCTGGTAGAGAACGGTTATGAGAGGTGTGCCGAGGTGACCCTCCCCGGGCATTTTGCCGTGAGAGGAGATATCGTGGACATCTGGTCTCTCACGGAGGAGCATCCGTTCAGAATCGAGCTCTTCGGCGATGAAATCGACTCGATCAGATCTTTCGATGCTGAATCACAGCGGTCGATCGAGGAGCTTAGGCATATCCTGATCTACCCCGCCAACGATCACATCGGTCGTCTCGGAACTTTTATGGACTGGATTCCCAAAGCGGAGAAAGGTGCAAATGCAGCCGCCATCTTCATCGACGAACCCACGCACATCGCGGACGCCGCCGGGGCGGTGGAGACAGAATTCCGCGAGAGTGTTAAGAACCGGATCGCTCAGGGCAATTATAAAAAGGGAGATCAGATCCCGGAGATCAAAAGCGCGGACGAAGTGATCGCCTCTCTGAACAACCGGTGCTGCGTAGCTCTTTCTATGCTCGAGCTCGGCAGGGGGGCTTGGGATATCAGAGCGAGCTTTGGCGCCACTGTCCAGGGAATGGGCTCCTACAACGGCAGCTTTGAGATGCTTTCGGGGGATCTCCTCAAATATAAGAAGAAAGGGTATCGAATCGTCGTTCTCTCCGGCTCCCACACGAGGGCTAAACGTCTTGCCCAGGATCTTGGCTCTCTCGATGTGCCTGCTTTCTACACGGACAACGGTGATCTGGAACTTAAGCCGGGACAGATTGCTGTCGAGTACGGTCATGTGCGGAGAGGCTTTGAGTATCCGCTGATAAAATTTGCAATCATATCAGAGGGAGATATATTCGGAGCTCGCCAGAAAAAGAAAAAGAAGAGGACCAGATACACCGGCGAAAAGATCGCGAGCTTCGCCGAGCTCCATGTCGGAGACTATGTCGTCCACGAGAACCGGGGCCTCTGCATCTACAAGGGAATAGAGCAGGTCAAGGTTGACGACGTCTTAAAAGACTATATCAAGCTGGAGTACCGGGACGGAAACCTGTATATTCTGGCCACCCAGCTGGATGTTCTGCAGAAGTATTCGAGCTCTGAGGGCAAGGCTCCCAAGCTGAACCGGCTGAACGGTCAGGACTGGGAGAAGACCAGAGCAAAAGTTAAGAGCTCGGTCAAAAATATCGCAAGGGAGCTGGTCGATCTCTATGCCGCCAGGGAAAATGCGAACGGTTTTGTCTACAGCGAAGATACGGAGTGGCAGAAGGAGTTCGAGGAACTCTTCCCGTTCGAGGAGACGGAGGATCAGCTCACGGCGATCGAGGACACCAAGAGGGACATGGAGAGCCACAAGATCATGGACCGTCTGATCTGCGGTGACGTCGGCTACGGCAAGACGGAGATCGCCCTTCGCGCTGCCTTTAAAGCTGTCCAGGACGGCAAGCAGGTTGCCTATCTCGTGCCGACGACGATCCTTGCCCAGCAGCACTACAAGACTTTTATGCAGCGCATGAAGGATTTTCCGGTCCGCATCGATCTTCTGTGCCGGTTCAGGTCCTCAGCCGAGATCAAGGCATCGCTGAGGGATCTCAAAAAAGGCCTGGTCGATATAGTGATCGGAACCCATCGTCTGCTCTCCAAGGACGTAGCTTTCAAGGATCTCGGGCTTCTCATTATCGATGAGGAGCAGCGCTTCGGCGTCACCCACAAGGAAAAGATCAAGAGCCTCAGGAAAGATGTCGACGTCCTTACCCTCACAGCCACCCCGATCCCGAGGACTCTTCATATGAGCCTTGTCGGTATACGCGACATGTCGATCCTGGAGGAACCTCCTCAGGACCGTGTGCCGATCCAGACCTACGTTATGGAGTATGACCCGGAGATGGTCAGAGAGGCTATTTGCAGGGAACTGGCAAGGAACGGGCAGGTCTATTACGTCTACAACCGCGTCCGTGATATAGCGGACATGGCAATGAGAATACAGAATCTGGTGCCGGAGGCGGCGGTCGCATTTGCAGACGGCCAGATGAACAAGAGGGAACTCGAGGACATCATGGTGGATTTCATCAACGGCGAGATCGACGTGCTGGTCACGACGACGATCATTGAGACCGGACTCGATATCTCCAACGCTAACACCATGATCATCCACGACGCGGACCGCATGGGTCTGTCCCAGCTCTATCAGCTGAGAGGACGCGTCGGCCGCTCGGCAAGGACAGCGTACGCTTTCCTCATGTACCGAAGAGATAAGCAGCTCAAGGAAGTCGCTGAGAAGCGTCTGGCAGCCATCCGGGAGTTCACTGAACTCGGTTCGGGCTTCAAGATCGCAATGCGTGACCTGGAGATCCGCGGGGCCGGCAACCTGCTCGGCAGCGAGCAGCACGGGCACATGGATCTGGTCGGATATGACCTTTACTGCAAGCTGCTGTCGGAGGCGGTGAGAGAGGCCAAGGGCATCCCTGCCAGGGAGGAGTTTGAGACGGTCGTCGACGTTGTGATGGACGCGTTCATCCCGGACACTTATATTCCGAACGAGTTCACGAAGCTTGATTTTTATAAGAAGATTGCGGCCATTGAAAATGAGCGCGACTACGAGGACATGTCCGATGAGCTCATGGACCGCTTCGGCAATCTGCCGCTGCCTGTCCAGAATCTGCTGGCGATTGCGGACCTGAAAGCCAGCGCCCATGCCGCCTCTATTACGGAGATCAAGGAGCGGCCGAGGGAGATTACACTCTCAGTGCTGGCCGAGCCGACATTTGACCGGGCGGAGGTGCCAAGGATCATAGGCTCGTTCGGCGGCATGTTCGGTGTCCGGAACTACCCGACCGGCACTGTGTTCGTCTATAACGGCGAGCGGGGAACAAGACAGATGATCGCAAATTTGAAAAGATTTACCAGAGAACTTGCCCGAACCGCTCAAAGTGGTTATAATGAGCAATGACTTTTTGCGAAGAGCATTGGAACTTTCCGAAGCATGGAGGTTATTTATTATGAAATTATTTAAGAAACTTGCGGCAGCGGGCCTTTCCGTTATCATTGCGGGCAGCCTTCTTGCCGGCTGCGGCAGCACTGCGGACACAGCGCAGATCGATGGAACGAAGACCGTCGTGACGATCAATGATGATGAGGTCCCGCTCGGTACACTCAGTTTTTTGGCAAAGTATCAGCAGGCTCAAATGTACGCAATGTACACATCATATTTCGGCGCAGCCGAGATCTTTGATATGGTCATGGACGAGTCGTCCGGTGAGACATACGGTGAGACTCTCAAGGGCTATGCTCTCGATTCGATCGAGGAGATGGTCCTCCTTCGTCAGCACGCAGAGGAGTACGGTGTTACTCTGACAGCTGAGGAAGAGGAGCAGATCGACAAGGTCGCACAGGCCTATATCGATGAGAATTCCGAGGATGTCCGCGCAGCGATCGGCGCTTCCAAGGAGAACGTGATCGAGCTTCTTGAGCTTCAGCTCATCAAGAGCAAGATGCTGGAGCCCATGGCAGCGGATGTCGACACTGAGGTATCCGATGAGGAAGCCCAGCAGTCCGGCGTCACCTATGTCAAGATCGACAAGGCGACGGAGGATGACTTTGCGGACGAGAATTCCGACGAGTCATCTCTCGCTGATTCTTCAGTGGCGGACAGCGTTGATGTCACAGCTCAGGTGGAAGCTGCAAATGCAGAAAAGCTCAGCCAGGCAGAGGCCGTTCTCGCGGCCGTTCAGGCATCCGGAAATGTCGCGGAAGCCGATATGACCACGATTGCAAATGAGGTCAATGCGGATTTTTACGCCCAGACCGGCCAGTTCACGACACACAATACTGAGGATACCGTCCTCGATATGGCAATCGTTGAGGCAGTCGCAGGTCTTGCTGACGGCACATTGGTCGACCATGTTGTCGAGTCTTCCGACGGAACGGCTTGGTTCGTTGTCAGATTTGACGCCGCTTATGATGAGGCTGCAACGGAAGAAATCAAGAAAGAGAAAGTCACAGCCCGCAAGCAGGAGGCTTATGACACACTCTATACAGAGTGGAAAGACTCTGCGACAATCACAGTCGATGAGGCAGTCCTCGCGACACTCATCATCAGCGATATGAGCCCGGTAACGTTCGGCAAGGATGTGCTTCCGGCGGACAGCTCTGTCGCTGCGGCTGCTGAGGATGCGGAGACTTCTGCTCCGGCAGAAGAGGAATCCGTTCCCGCAGAGACAGCAGAAGAATCTGTTCCGGCAGATGAATCTGTCGCAGACGGCGCAGCAGACGCATCCGTTGCACCCGATATGAGCACAGCTAATTAAGAAAAAATTGGAAGACAGCCGCTGCTGCAAAATGTGGCGACTGTCTTTTTTATTGTGTATTGCAATTCTGACAAAAAGAGACTACTTTTAATATAGCTGAGAGTGATAGCCGCCATTTGGGAGGCATATCCGTCTCAAAAAAGGACCGGACCGGAATGGGAGGTGATCCGATGGATAATGATAAAACGATTATTGAACGCCTGGTCAGGATAGAGAAGGACGCACAGTCTATTTATGACGAAGCCAAAGCGGAGAAGGAAAAGCGGAGGCAGGAACTTGAGGCAAAGATGGCCGCGTTTGACGCGGATTCCGACGCCGAGCTTTCAGAGAGACTCAGTGCCGTGAGAGCGAGACTGGTGAGGGAACACAGCGAAAATACGAACAGGATGGAAGCTGATATGAGCAGGGCTCTTCGGATGCTTGATGAGGAATTTGCGTCCCAGATGAAAAAGGACGCGGATGAAATTGTTAAGGAGATCCTGAAATGAACAGTTTGCTGGAATACAGCGGAGTTGTCACAAAGATCCGGGCCATGCAGAAGAATCTGCTCACCGATGACGATTTCCGTGAGATCCTGTCCATGCCTGATGTCGCCGCGGTCGAGTCCTACCTGAAGAAAAATCCGGCTTACGCGGAAGCTTTCAGCAACATCAACGAGAGTGACATACACAGGGAAGCGCTGGAAGCGGTCTTCGGAGGCATTGTCTACCGCGACTTCGCGAAAATATATAACTTTGCGAATCCGGAACAGGAAAAGTTCCTGAAAAAGTACGCGAGAAGGTATGAAATCAGACTTTTGAAGAAGTGTCTGAAATACGCGATCGCCGGCAGAGCTCCCGGGGACGAGATCCTCTGGCACAAAGATTTTTTTAAAAAGTTTTTGAGCCTCGATGTGGAGGCTCTGCACGAGTGTACATCCCTGGACATGGCTCTTCGGACTCTGCAGAATACCGAGTATTATCCCGTGCTCATGAAAGTGCACATGAGCGGCAGAGCAGAAAGCTTTGACTATGAGACCGCCCTCGACATGTATCATTTCAGCACGATCTGGAAAGACCGGGAGAGAATCGTCTCGGGGGACGATGTGAAGGCGATCAGCCGCATTTACGGGAGCCGCTTCGATATGCTGAATATATGGTTCATCAGGCGGGCCAAGCAGTATTATGAGATGCCGGAGGCAGAGATCTACACACTTATCATCCCGGTGCTCTACAGACTCAGACAGGAGGACATAAGGGCTATGGCCACGGCGGAGAATGAAGATCAGTTCGCGGCGGCCCTTGACCGGACTTTCTACGGGAAGCAGTATGAGGATCTTGCGCCGGACAATCTGGAGGATATGTACGGATACGTGCTCAGGGACGTGCTGCGCCAGGAGGCCAAAAGACATCCGTATTCAGCGGCGACGCTGTACCGATACCTTTATCTTAAGGAGCACGAGGGAGAGAAACTTGTTGCGGCGGTCGAGTGTGTCCGCTACGGCATCGATCCCGATGAGGCTTTTAAATATATAAACGCAGTGTAAAGACCGGAGGGAAAATATGATAGCGAAAATGAAATTCGTCAGTCTCTCGGGTCCGAAGGCGGATATTGACCGTATGGTCAATAAATATCTTTCCAAATATGAGATCCATCTGGAGAACGCGCTGACAGCGCTCGGAGAGGAACAGCATCTTGTGCCCTATGTACAGAAAAATCCGTATAAGGATATTCTTGCGACAGCGGGCATTTACACTGAGCTGCTCCCGCCGGATACAGCTGCGGGACCTGAAATCCCGCTGACAGACGCAATCGATCTCATCGGGGAAGTGGACGGCCGCCTAACCGGGCTACGGGAGAAAAAGAGCGAGCTTGACGCGGAGCTTTTGAAGCTGCGCGAGTCGATGAAGAAGATCGAGCCCTATCAGGGACTAGAGTACGATCTGAAGGAAATTCTGGACTTCCATTTTATCTCATACCGATTCGGCAAGCTGCCGAAAGAATACTTCGAGAAGTTCAGGACTTATGTGGATGAGAACACGGGCGCGATTTTCCTTGTCTCCGGTGAGGATGAGACGTATGTATACGGCGTGTACTTTGTCTCCAAGGAAGAATCTCACAAAGTGGATGCAACGTACGCCTCGATGCACTTTGAGAGACTGTTCATACCGGATGACTACAGCGGAACTCCGCAGGCAGCCTACCGGATCCTGAGCGAGCAGGCAGCCGAAAAAGAGAAGGAACTTCATGATGTCGAGAGCGAGATGGCAGACCTCCTTGCCAAAGAGGGACGAAGCCTTCTGGCTGCCGAGAAGAAGCTCCGTGATCTGTCCTCGAACTTTGATGTGCGTCGCATGGCGGCCTGTACCGAGTCGAAGAAGGATACCTTCTACATCCTGTGCGGGTGGATGGACGCGGACGACGTGGAGAAATTTCGAAATGACATCGCAAATGATCCCAGGGTAGTCTGCCTTGTCCAGGAAGATGAGAAGAAGGTGAGCGTGGAGCCGCCGACAAAGCTCAAGAATCCGGCGTTTTTCAGACCATATGAAATGTATGTCAAAATGTACGGTCTGCCGAATTACAATGAGTTCGACCCAACCATTTTGGTTGCGCTTACGTATTCATTTATTTTCGGCATCATGTACGGCGACGTCGGTCAGGGACTCTGCCTCATGATCGGAGGCTTCCTTCTGTATAAGAAGAAGCACAGCGACCTTGCCGGCATCATTTCGATGGCCGGAATCTTTTCTACGATTTTCGGATTTATGTTCGGAAGTATTTTCGGATTTGAGGACGTCATCCCCGCACTCTGGCTCAGACCGCGCGAGGAAATGATCACTCTGCCGGGTGTCGGTTCGATCAACACGATCCTTGTGTGCGCAATCGTCTTCGGCATGTTCCTCACGCTGGTCACGATGGTTCTGCACATCATGAATTACTCAAAGCAGAAGAATGCCGAGGAGACATGGTTCGGAACGAATTCATTTGCAGGAATTGTTTTCTACGGGCTGATCGTTGTCATGATCATTCTTGTGTTCAGCGGACATACGGTCCCGGCAGCTTCTCTCTTCGGAGTTCTGATCGCCCTGTCGGCTCTTGCCATGTTCTTCAAGGAGCCGCTCACTAAGATCATACAGAAGGAAAAAGGACCGAAGATCGAGGGCGGAATTGTCATGTTCCTGGTCCAGGGCTTCTTCGAGATGTTCGAAGTCTGCCTGTCCTATTTCTCCAACACCCTGTCCTTCGTGCGTATCGGCGCTTTCGCCGTCAGTCATGCGGCAATGATGAGCGTCGTGCTCATGCTGGCGGGAGCGGAGAACGGCGGAAGTCCGAACTGGGTCGTCGTTGTTCTGGGCAACCTGTTCGTCATGGGAATCGAAGGTCTGATCGTCGGTATCCAGGTGCTCCGTCTCGAGTTCTATGAGCTCTTCTCACGCTACTACCGGGGCGACGGGAAGCCGTTCGTCGCGTCTCTCCGGATGAAGGGGAAGACCGAAGGATAATTAACTCAGCTTCGTTTCAGACGGGCTGCAGCGAAACTCCATATACCGGCGTAAGCATCATCTTCATCGAAAAGCGCAGGTCCTTCCCTGCGAGCTTGCGCAGGCGGTAAGCCGCCGTTGCGCGATCTCTCGGTCGGACCCGCAATGCTTTTCTCACGAAGATGGATGCTCACTGCCGGATAACGAACTGTGAATGCAGCCGGTCTGAACTGCTGCGGCGAAGCTCAACATACCGGCGCAAACATCATCTTCATCGAAAAGCGCATGTATAAAATTAAAATAATATTAGGAGGTCATATCATGACACTTGCAATTCAGATCGCATTATGCGCAGCACTCATACTCAGCATTTTCATCCCGGGACTCGTTTTCCTTAAGGGAGAGAGGACAAAGGGCAGATTCAAGTCGGCCCTCGCGATCAACCTGTTCACATTCTTCGGCCTGCTCATCATCGCAACGGTCGCGCTGTTTGCCGGTGCGGCTCCGACATTTGCAGACGAAGCGCAGGCGGCAGCCGGCTCAGGGCTTAAGGAAGGCCTCGGCTATATAGCGGCAGCGCTCTCAACAGGCATCTCCTGCCTCGGCGGCGGCATCGCGGTCGCGAGCGCGGCGTCGGCAGCTCTGGGCGCGATCAGCGAGGATCAGAGTATTCTCGGTAAATCTCTTATTTATGTAGGTCTGGCGGAAGGTGTATGTCTCTACGGTCTTATTATTTCGTTCATGATCATCGGTCAGCTCGGTTGAGAGAGGATCCGCTTTGACAGTGGATCAGTGAATGTTCCCGCTCAGGGGAACTGATACGGAGTTTATATGAAAATGTTTTTGATCAGCGACAATGTGGATACACTGACAGGCATGCGTCTTGCGGGTATCCCCGGCGTCGTCGTGCACAGAAAAGATGAACTCATGCGGGCTTTCGATGAAGCTCTGGCGGATAAGGAGATCGGTATCATCCTGCTGACCGAGAAATTCGGCAGAGATTTTCCGGACTATGTGAACAGCGTAAAGCTGGCAACAAAAATGCCGATCATTATCGATGTGCCGGACCGTCACGGTAGCGGCCGCCGCAGCGACTTCATCACCGCGTATGTCAATGAAGCGATAGGGTTAAAATTATGACAATAGATGAAAAATTAGATGCCCTCTTTGAGCAGGCGACGGAAGAAGCCCGGGCTGAAGGCAAAGCTCTGCTCAGAGAGTATCAGCAGTCTTTGGACGCTCTCTATAACGAGCATGTCGCGCAGCGGCAGCAGAGGGACCGTGAGGCGCTGAAGGAGGAGACTGCCGCGATCGTGCGGGATACCAACCGCGAGTTTTCCGAGCGCCAGCAGGAGATCCGCCAGAAGATGGCGAAAATTCAGGATGAGATCAGGATGACGATGTTCACTCTGGTCAGAGAAAAACTGGAAGCTTTCCGGGAGCAGCCTGAGTATGCGGAGTATCTCGTCCGCAAGGTCTCCGAGGTCAAAGAGTTCGCGGAGGGCGACGCGGCGGTGGTCTATTTAGATCCCGCGGATGAGAAGTATGCGGAGCTCATCGAAAATGAGACCGGGATAAGGCCGGTCATCTCGGAGGAGAGTTTTGACGGCGGCGTGCGCGCGTTTATCGGGAATCGCCATGTCCTCATGGATAATTCCTTCAAAACGCTGACCGCGGATGCCGAAGAAGGCTATGTATGGGTCGGAGGTGGTGACTGATGGCAGAAAAAACAGGTGTGATCTACGGCATAAACGGGCCTGTCATTTACCTTAAGAACGCTGTCGGGTTCAAGATGGCGGAGATGGTCTATGTCGGCGAGGACCGACTTGTCGGTGAAGTGATCTCTCTTGCAAATGATATCACCACCATCCAGGTCTATGAGGAGACCGGCGGAATAAAGCCCGGTGAGATCGTCTACGGGACGGGAGACGCCATGTCCATAACACTGGGCCCGGGCATCCTCAACAACATTTTTGACGGCATCGAGCGCCCGCTCGAAGCGATTGCGAAAGCTTCGGGCAAGTACATAGCGAGAGGCGTCGCTGTCGACTCGCTGGATTCGGAAAAATTGTGGGATGTGACAATGAAGGTCAGGGAAGGCGACGTCATACGCGGCGGTGCCGTGATCGCTGAGTGCCCCGAGACCCCGTCTATCGTTCACAGGTCAATGATGTCACCGCTCATTGCGGAGGCGACTGTCCGGAAAGTCATGCCGGACGGCAGATACACTGTCAATGATCCGATCGTGACCGTCGAGCTGCCGGACCACACGACGCGGGAACTCACTCTGGCTCAGAAATGGCCGATCCGCGTTCCAAGGCCTGCGGCCAAAAGGCTTCCTGCAAGCCATCCGCTGGTCACCGGGCAGAGAGTCCTCGATACGGTCTTTCCGATCGCCCGGGGCGGCACAGCAGCGATCCCGGGAGGCTTCGGGACCGGAAAGACGATGACGCAGCACTCGATCGCGAAATTTTCGGATGCCAACGTCATCATTTACATCGGCTGCGGCGAGCGCGGCAACGAGATGACGGAGGTCCTCGAGGATTTCTCCAAGCTGGAGGATCCGAAGACCGGCAACAAGCTCATGGCCCGCACGACGCTGATCGCGAACACGTCCAACATGCCGGTCGCTGCCCGCGAGGCTTCCATCTACACGGGCGTCACTCTGGCTGAGTACTACCGCGACATGGGCTACGACGTTGCAATCATGGCCGACTCCACGTCCCGCTGGGCGGAAGCTCTCCGTGAGCTGTCGGGCCGCATGGAGGAGATGCCCGCGGAGGAAGGTTTCCCGGCGTATCTGGCCTCCCGCCTTGCCGCATTCTATGAGCGGGCAGGGGAGATGACCACTCTCTCGGGCGCTGTCGGATCCGTATCTATCATCGGCGCGGTCTCTCCGCAGGGCGGAGATTTCTCCGAGCCTGTCACGATGAACACCAAGAGGTTCGTGCGATGCTTCTGGGGTCTCGATAAAGCCCTGGCGTATGCCCGCCACTATCCGGCCATCAACTGGATGGAAAGCTACAGTGAGTACGGTATGGACTTTTCCGCCTGGTATAAGACCAATGTGGATCCGAAGTTCAATGAGTACCGGACCCGCATCGTCGCGCTGCTCAATGCGGAAGATAAGCTCATGGAGACGGTCAAGCTCATCGGCTCCGATGTCCTTCCGGACGACCAGAAGCTGACACTGGAGATCGCCAGGGTCATTCGCCTCGGCTTCCTTCAGCAGAATGCTTTCCACTCCGAGGATCAGAATGTTCCTCTCATCAAGCAGTTCAGGATGATGGAGACGATCCTGTATCTCTATGACACTGCGAGACGGCTGGTCGCCGAGGGCCATCCGATGTCTGTCCTTCGGCAGGATAACATATTTGAAAAAGTCATCGCCATCAAGTACGACGTGCCCAACAGCCGTCTCGATCTTTTTGACGAATATAAAAAGAAAATCGACGAGTTCTATCAGAACGTGCTCGAGCGTAACGCGTAAGGGGGGATCATATGTCAATTGAATATCTTGGTCTGAGTGAAATTAACGGTCCCCTGGTCGTTCTGGAAGGCCTTCGGGGAGCCGCCTACGATGAGATCGTAGAGTTTCGGATAGAGGACGGCACAAGGCGCATAGGTCGAATTATCGAGTGCTATGAGGACAGAGCCGTCATCCAGGTATTTGAGGGCACGGACGGCATGTCCCTTCGCAATACGCGGACAGTTCTCACCGGTCACCCGATGGAGATTGCTCTGTCCGAGGATATCCTGGGCAGGACCTTTGACGGTATCGGCCGCCCGATCGACGGTCTGGGACCGATTGCCGCGAAGATGCGGGTCGACGTGAACGGCATGCCGCTCAATCCCTGCCGCCGCGAATATCCGCGAAATTATATCAACACGGGAATTTCCGCGATCGACACGCTGACGACCCTGATCCGCGGTCAGAAGCTGCCGATTTTCTCCGGCAACGGACTGCCGCACAATGAGCTCGCAGCCCAGCTGGTCCTGCAGTCCAACCTCGGCGGGGACAGCAACGAGAAATTCGGTGTCATATTTGCCGCCATGGGCGTAAAATACGACGTGGCTGAGTATTTCCGGAGGACATTTGAGGAGAGCGGCGTGTCTGATCACGTCACCATGTTCCTCAATCTTGCAAATGATCCCGTCGTCGAGCGCATTATCACCCCGCGTGTCGCGCTGACGGCAGCGGAGTACCTGGCATATGAGAAGCACATGCATATCCTGGTCATCATGACGGATATGACTTCCTACTGTGAAGCGCTGCGCGAGGTCTCTTCGTCCAAGGGTGAGATTCCATCCCGCAAGGGCTATCCGGGCTACCTGTATTCCGACCTTGCGGCCATGTATGAGAGAGCCGGGATCGTAGCCGGACAGGAGGGCTCTGTCACACAGATCCCGATCCTGACCATGCCGAACGATGATATCACGCATCCGATTCCCGACCTCACCGGCTACATCACGGAAGGCCAGATCGTTCTCGACAGGAATCTGAACGGTCAGGGAATCTATCCGCCGATCTCCGTCCTGCCGTCGCTGTCGCGACTCATGAAGGACGGCATCGGTGCAAAGTACACCCGCGAGGATCACCAGGCGGTCGCAAATCAGCTGTTCTCATCCTACGCCAGAGTCACAGACGCCAGGTCACTTGCGTCCGTCATCGGCGAGGATGAGCTGTCTGACATTGATAAGAAATACCTGAAGTTCGGCGAGGCCTTTGAGCGGGAGTTTGTCGGTCAGGGTCATTATGAGGACCGTCAGGTCTGCGATTCGCTGGATATCGGCTGGAAACTTCTCGGTATACTCCCGAAGTCGGAGCTCGACCGTGTCGACTCGGCAATTCTGGACAAGTATTACAGGGAAATGAAGTGATGCCGGCGCATCGGCGTCGGTCCGGGGATAGCGGTGCATACGCCGACGGACCGGGCATTGGGAAGAATGACAGTGATTTAAGATGGAGGGCAGAGTATGGATCCGAATGAGGTCCCGACAAAAGGAAATCTGATGCGGGCGAGGAATTCCCTGAAGCTTGCCAGACAGGGATATGACCTTATGGATAAAAAGAGAAATATCCTGATACGGGAGCTGACTGCCTACACGGAGGAGGCCAGAGAGATCCAGGAGGTCATCAATGAGACCTACCGCAAAGCCTACGCATCGCTTCAGAAGGCCAATATGCAGATGGGGATAGAGAACGTGCAGACGATCGCCGAGACGCTGCCGGTCGACATGTCGATCGAGGTCAAGACGCGAAGTGTCATGGGCACGGAGATCCCTCTGGTCCGCTATGACGCGGAGCAGAACCTGAGACCGGCATACGCGTTCTTCAGGACGCGCGATTCGCTGGACGAGGCGAGGGCCGCATTTGCCCGCGTCAAGGATCTGACCGTGAGGCTTGCCCAGGTGGAGACGGCGGCTTACCGGCTGGCAGCCAACATTCAGAAGACGCAGAAGCGGGCCAACGCGCTGAAGAATATCACGATCCCCCACTATGAGGAACTCTCGAAGACGATCGGGGCGGCCCTGGAGGAGAAGGAGCGCGAGGAGTTCACGCGTCTCAAGGTCATCAAAAAACAGAAACAGAGAAAAAGCCGTTGAGACAAAGATACCCCCGGACAGGTTCACATACGTTCCTGTCCGGGGGTTTTTACATATTTTTCAGGGATGTCTGACACGGTAACAGTTCAGGCAGGCTGTCCAGGGGCTGAGGTACGTCGCAAACATCATCTTCATCGAAAAACGCAGGTCCTTCTCTGCGAGCTTAGCAATGCATATGCATTGCTAAGCTCGCAGAGAAGGACCTGCAATGTTTTTCTCACGAAGATGGATGCTTTGAGCCGTTAACGAACTATATTAACTGCCTGCCTGAACTGTTACCTGACACTGTCTTATAATCAGTGCTTTATCAGGTAATCCTGGACACTTGTGACGGCATTGGCGCCGTCAGCGCACGCGGTGATAATCTGACGCAGCTGCTTTTTTCTGAGGTCGCCGGCGACGAATACGCCCGGGACCGACGTGGCACCGGTCTCGTCAGCGATGACATAGCCGCCCTGATCGAGCTCCAGCTTGCCGGAGACGAGATGACTGATCGGCTGGATACCGACAGCGATGAACACACCGTCCACCGGGATCGTGCGCTCGGAGCCGTCCTTTTTGTCGACGGTCACAATGCTTCTGACCTGACCTTCGCCGTCAATGGATTTCAGCGTGCTGTCCCAGACCATCTCGACGTTGGGCATGGCAAACAGGCGGTCCTGAAGGATTTTGGCTGCGCGGAGCTCATCGCGTCTGTGTACCACATAGACCTTGTTGCAGAGGCGCGCGAGGAAGATCGCGTCCTCGACCGCGACATCGCCTCCGCCGATGACGGCTGTGTCCTTCTTTCTGTAGAAAGCGCCGTCGCAGGTCGCGCAGTAGGATACGCCCATGCCGGCAAATGTGTCTTCGCCGGGAGTGCCGAGCTTTCTGTGCTCAGCTCCCATTGCGAGGATGACTGTCCGGGCTTCATATGTCCCCATATCCGTGGTGACTTTTTTTACGTCCCCGTCAAGATCGAGCTCTGTGACAGTCTCCGTCACGAACTCGGCGCCGAGGTTCTGCGCATGCTCCTGCATCTTCATAGAAAGGTCCGGTCCGCTGATGCCGGGGAGACCCGGATAATTGTCAATTTCATAAGTGTTGACGACCTGGCCGCCGCCCATGAAGTTCTGCTCGATGATGATGAAGTCGAGCCTCGCGCGGGTCGCGTAGATGGCTGCAGAAAGACCGGCGGGGCCGGATCCGATGATGATTAAATCGTACATGTGTACCTCCTTTATTAAAAACTGTTATTTTCAGGTCAGCTCTGAATTGCGGCGTTAAGCCGATATCGTTCCTTGCTTCTTTACTGATATTCTAACATGAACGGTTCGAAGTTGAAAGAGAAATGTTTTATAAAATATAATTTTATAAAAATACATTCCACCTGTGAACCGGCAGGCATTAAAGAAAAATGAATTTTTCATTAAGGTCTGATAAAAAATACTGAAAACTGACTGACTTACCTTTTTTTTATGATAATATGTATGTGGTTATCTAAGCCCCACAGAGAGATCTCTATCGGGTGTGGTAGTCACATGTTTATAAACACGGAGGTAACGTATGTATTGTGAAAATTGCGGCGCACTCCTCACAGGCGGCGGAAAATTTTGCCCGGAATGCGGAGCAGCGGTCAGTATAAAGATTCAGAATCAGTATAAAAAGGAGCTGGAGCAGGGAAATTCCGCATTTGCGTACCTGCCTGAGGAAGAACCGGCAAAGGATGTCTCCGCGGACAGTCTGAAATCAGGGAGTTTCGGTTACAACACCGCAAAGGATCTGGGATTCGCCGGCTGGGAGGCCGCAACTTCTAAGAAGCAGGACGTCCCGGACTACGGATACAGCGACGATACCATCCGGGCAGCACAGGCAGAGCTCGACAGTCCTTCAAAAGCAGAAGAGTACAAGAAGACCTCGACAGACTGGAGAGACCATGTGGACAGCGATAAGTTCCGTGAGCAGAACGCGAACGGTCAGCCGGTGCAGCCACAGCAGTATACCAACCAGCCGTTCTACGAACAGCCTCAGTACGGTTACGCCCAGAAGCAGGTGCCGAATGTGTATGACGCCTATGGGACGCAGTACAGTGACAAGAGCTACATTGCTGCCGCTCTGCTCGCGTTTTTCCTGGGGGGCTTCGGTGCCCACAATTTCTATCTGGGATACAAGAAAAAGGCCATTATCCAGCTGACCATGTGTCTTTTGTCGATCCTTACGCTCGGAATCTCCGGTCTTGCCGCGGGAATCTGGGCGTTCGTGGAATTCATTCTGATCCTCACGGGAAGCATCAGCACGGACGGGGACGGAAGACCGCTTAAAAGATAAACGAGACAATGCAATGAGCGCATCGGGGCTGCCGTTTTGGGCAGCCCTTTTTCATTGCGGCGCGGGGACGGATGTATGCGTATCTTTCATACACACAGGATGTTGACGTAATGTGCGATATTCCGGGTAACGCATTATGTCACTCGGAAAAATCCACAAAATAAATGTTCTGCTTGACAAGGCGCGGTTGACGTAAGAAATCACCACAAAAATGGTGGATAATGTGGATAATTTTGTGATTAACTTGGTATATCATGGATTTTGTGGATAATTTGCCTGTGGATAAGCCCCTCGCCGATAATTTCAACGTCAACTTTAGCGCAGTAAAATAAGGGGCAAAAATTCGGCAAAGTGCCGAAATTTAAGTTTTTTGAGATTTGGGCTGTACAAAACTTTATGTGAACTGCCTGTCACGCGGATCCCGCAGGCATGCGCGGGAGTGTCCTATGGAGGGACCTTAATGCGCGATGAGGCTGCTCTTTGGCGGCAACGCGGCGGCTCACTAAAATAATTGTCAAAATTATTGGCTGTTTTTTCGTCATTGTGTACATTGCAAATGATTTCTTCTGAGAATAAAATTACATTTGTAGTACACATGCGAGGAATAATCAGATGACAATAGCAGAAGTTTTGGATGTATTTTACGACCTCTTCGGCAGTGAAGGGGATATCGGCACGTTCTTTGCCCCCGCGCGTCTATCTCTGATCGGGCAGCACACGGACTACAACGGAGGACATTGTTTCCCCTGTGCCATTACTCTTGGGATCTACGGCGCGATCAGGCTCCGTGAGGATCACAAGATCCGCATGTTCTCGATCAATTTTGATGATCAGGGGATCGTGGAGGACACGATCTACGATCTGAGACCTCTCGTTCGCGAGAACTGGGGATCTTATATAAAGGCGATGATCTGGGCGTTCAGGGAAAACGGACAGCCTATTGACTGCGGTTTCGACCTGGTCGTCGGCGGAGATATTCCGTTCGGGGCGGCTCTGGCCTCCTCCGCTGCTCTCGAGTCGCTCGCCGGTGTCATGCTGCGTGACATGTACCAGCTCACGGATGTCACGAATGTGGACATTGCCAAGATGGGGCAGTTCGCCGAGAGCGATTATATAGGCTACTACAGCAGTATTATGGATCACTTTGCGTGCATGATGGGCATAGAGGGCCATGCGATCTATTTCGACGCTAAAACTATGCGCTATGAGTATCCGCCGTTCAAGCTGGGCGATGCCAAGCTGGTCATTGTCTACAGCCAGATCGAGCATGTCCCGGATCGGAATATGCACGCCGCGAGGAGAGCGGAATGCGCGAGGGCGCTGAAGAAGCTCAAGCAGAACGTCCATATCAATTACCTGTGCGATCTCTCGATCGACAAGTTCGAGACATTTAAGGACATCCTGATGGATGACCTCCTCGTTAAGCGCACGAGGCATGTCGTCTACGAGAACCAGCGGACGATACAGGCTGTCTCCGCGCTGCGGGCCCACAATATCGCGAAATTCGGTCAGTACATGTACGCGTCCCATCTCTCGCTGCGGGATGACTACGAGGTGACCTGCGAGGAGATTGATTATCTGGTCGACACCGCTATGAGTATTGACGGGGTCATCGGGAGCCGGATGATCGGCAGCGGTCTCGGCGGCTCGACAGTCAACATTGTAAGGGAATCCGCTATCCCGTCATTCATGGAGACGATCAGCCGGGAGTACAAGAAAAAAACCGGTCTGTCCGTTGATTTTTACGGGGCGTGGCCGGCGGAGGGAGCGCGAGCGATTTTGCCATAAAGTTGCACGATTTAAAGGTGGTACAGATACCACCTTTATTATATTATATACAGTGAAAGGATGATTATGGCAGGCTGGCGCATGCGCGTCTGCCATGGGTCCGAAGGCGCAGCCGGCACGAGCCGGCTGATATTCACGCGAAAAGTTATTTGCATGACCAAGGAGAAAGAAGGCAGGCATATGCTCAGTACATCAATTAAAAAACTTATAACATACGGTCTGGAATCAGGGCTTCTTCCGGAAAATGAAGTCTACTACGCAACCAATCTCCTTCTCGACTGTTTCCATGAGGAATACTATGAGGAGACAGATGAGACATTTGCGAATGTTGATCTTGAGAGCACTCTGGCAGAACTTCTGGACGAGGCGGTTCGGCGCGGCATAATCGAGGACGGCATCGCGTCGAGGGACCTTTTTGACACAAGACTCATGAATTGCCTGACACCGCGGCCTGCCCAGGTACAGCAGACATTCTGGAGTTTATATGAGAAGTCGCCGAAGGAGGCGACAGACTGGTTCTACAAGTTCAGCCAGGACACGGATTATATCCGCCGCTACAGGGCCAAGAAGGACCTTCGCTGGAAGGTGGCCACCGAGTACGGTGACATTGATATCACGATCAATCTCGCCAAGCCGGAGAAGGACCCCAAGGCGATCGCTGCGGCCGGAAAGGCAAAGTCGTCGAACTATCCGAAATGCCTCCTCTGCGCGCAGAACGAGGGGTATGCCGGAACTCTGACGCACCCGGCCCGCGAGAATCACCGCATCATTCCGATCACGATCAACGATACGAAATGGGGTCTTCAGTACAGCCCGTACGGCTATTACAATGAACACTGCATAGCGTTCAACTTCGAGCATACGCCGATGGCGATCAACCATGCGGCCTTCTGCAAGCTGTTCGATTTCGTGCGCCAGTTCCCGCATTATTTCCTGGGCTCCAACGCGGACCTGCCGATCGTCGGTGGATCGATCCTGGCCCATGACCATTTCCAGGGCGGCCATTATACATTTGCAATGGCCAAAGCCGGCATAGAGATCCCGTTCACCGTGCCGGGATTTGAGGATATTGAGAGCGGCATCGTCAAGTGGCCGCTGTCCGTTTTCCGCATTCGCGGCGAGAAGATCGAAAGACTCGTGGAGCTCGCGGATCACGTGCTCGAGGCATGGAGAGAATATACGGACGAGGACGCATATGTCTATGCGTACACGGACGGTGTGCCCCACAATACGATCACACCGATCGCGAGAATCGCTGACGGCAAGTATGAGCTCGACCTCACGCTGAGGAACAACATCACGACGGCAGAGCGGCCGCTCGGCGTCTACCATCCGAGACCGGAGTATCACCACATCAAGAAAGAGAACATCGGCCTCATCGAGGTCATGGGTCTCGCTGTACTGCCGTCCCGCCTGAAAGCGGAGATGAGCGCGCTCGGAACGCTGCTGGCAGAAAAGAGGGCGGAAGGCATGTCCGATGAGGAGATTGCGGCCTGTGTCGCGGCGGACGAAGTCCTTGAAAAGCATGCTGACTGGGTGAGGGAGACCATCCTTCCGAAATACGGAGATATTAATGCAGAGAATGTGACGGAGATCCTCCGCACGGAGATCGGTCACGTATTTACAGGAGTCCTCGAGGACGCCGGCGTCTATAAGTGGACCGAGGAAGGCCATGCGGCATTCCTGCGGTTCCTTGGCACACTGTGATAATACAAGGGAGGAAATGACATATGAGAATTCTTGTAACAGGCGGAACAGGCTTTATCGGAAGCCACACATGTATTGAGCTTATTAACGCGGGCTATGACGTTGTCATCGCTGACAACCTGTATAATTCGAAGGCGCTCGTTGTTGACCGTATCGAGGAGCTGGCGGGAAAACGCCCGGCATTCTATGAGGTCGACGTGACGGACAAGCGGGCGATGAATGAGCTGTTCGATCATGAGGATATCGACGCGGTCATCCACTTCGCAGGCTACAAGGCCGTCGGAGAATCCACGAGAAAGCCGATCGAGTACTATCACAATAATATCGAATCCACCCTGGTCCTCTGCGATGTTATGAGAAATCACGGCGTGAAGAAGATCGTCTTCTCATCATCCGCGACAGTCTACGGCGATCCCGCCTTTATTCCGATCACCGAGGAGTGCCCGATGGGCGAGCGCACGAATCCGTACGGCGAGACCAAGGCAATGCAGGAGCGCATTCTGACAGACATCTGGAGAAGCGACAACGAGTGGCAGGTCATGCTGCTCCGCTACTTCAACCCGATCGGCGCTCACGCCAGCGGACGCATCGGCGAGGACCCGAAGGGCATCCCGAACAACCTGCTTCCGTATGTAGCCCAGGTCGCGACAGGCAAACTTGAAAAAGTCCATGTCTTCGGCAATGACTATGACACACCGGACGGCACCGGCGTCCGTGACTACATCCACGTAGTTGATCTGGCCAAGGGCCACGTCGCTGCGATAAAGGGAATGGAGACGCTTCCGGGTGTCCAGATCTTCAATCTCGGCACCGGCAACGGCTACAGCGTACTCGACATTATCAGAGCCTTCTCAAAGGCCTGCGGCAAGGATCTTCCGTACGTTATCGATCCGAGACGTCCGGGCGATGTCGCTACCTGCTATTCGGACCCGACGAAAGCCCGCGAGGTTCTCGGCTGGGTCGCTGAGAAGAATCTGGAAGATATGTGCACTGACGCATGGAACTGGCAGAGCCATAATCCGAACGGTTACGAAGACTAAAATGTAAAGCGGGGCTGTCACATCGGACGGCGTTCTCACTTCGAACAGCATGCATTTGCAAAGGGCATCTGCTGTGTACAATGAGAACGCTCCCTGATGCGGCAGCCCCGTTTACATGATAAGAACTGCCCTGACAATTGCGAGCAAGTGGTGTATAATGACTGCATGAGATTAAGAAATATACCGGAAGCAAAAGAAATAGTGGCAAAAAGCCCGTATGTAATTAAGAACCCGGCGGAGCGGAAGGGTAGGTGGAGTGCCTTTTCCGGAGGACCGCTGTATGTCGAAATCGGGACCGGCAAGGGACGGTTCCTGATGGAGCTCGCCGCAAGGCACCCAGAAAATGAATACATCGGCGTAGAGATGTATGAGAGCGTGCTCATGAGAGCCTGCCAGAAGATGGAGGGGAGACCGGCCATGGACCCGGCTTCCAGGTCGATCGAGGCGATGGAGCAGGAGACGGATCCCGCGGAGTTCACGCCTCCGGAGAATCTGCATTTTCTGCGCATGGATGCGAGAGGACTGCCGGAGGTGTTTGCCGAAAACGAAGTAGCAGGCATTTACCTCAACTTCTCCGACCCGTGGCCGAAAGCCAGACACTCAAAGCGCCGACTTACCTCCCATGAATTTCTTGCGCTGTATGAGAAATTTCTGATCGACGGGGGTGTCCTGGAATTCAAGACGGACAACCGGGCACTGTTCGATTTTTCCGTGGAGGAGTTCAATGAGGCGCCGAACTGGGAGCTGCGCGCCGTGACATATGACCTTCACCGCGATGAAGTTATGGGTGTGGACAATATTATGACCGAGTATGAGAGAAAGTTTTCTCTGCTCGGAAATAAGATCAATAAACTCATCGCTGTGTATAAGAAACCTACGGCGGAGGCGGAGGAAGAAACAAAGCTGTGAGATAGGCTATCGGTCTTTCGGAAGACCGCGAGACCGGCGCCCAAAAGAATGGAAGAATAAAATTAAATGTGACAAAATATAATTGCCAAAACTTAAATTTTGTGTTATAGTAAATGTATCACAAGTGTAGACCATCAAAGCCCCGCGAACGCACCGCAGACCGCGTGCTTTCCGGACGGCGTAAACAAAGGAGGTATAGTATGGTAGTAAAAGTTACATCCGATACATTTGAGAACGAAGTTCTGAAATCTGAGTTGCCGGTCCTTCTGGACTGCTATGCAGACTGGTGCGGCCCGTGCAAGATGATGAGCCCGGTCGTGGACAAGATGGCGGAGCTCTTTGACGGCAAAATGAAATTCTGCAAGCTGAACGTGGATGAGGACGGCGACGCAGTCATGCAGTATAAGGTCATGTCCATCCCGAACTTCCTGTTCTTCAGGAACGGCGAGGTCGTTGAGAATGCGATCGGCGGTATGGCACCGAATCAGTTCCAGGCGCTGATCCAGAAAGTGATCGGCTGAGGTATAGTATTGTAAAATAAGCGGGCTGTGGCATTAAGACGAGACAACGTCTGATGCAACAGCCCGTTTCGTCTGCTCGACTCCGCTTTTCATGCTGCCTGTTCGGACGCATGAAAAAGTTCAGTGCGAGCGCTGCATGATCAGCCGGGTTCGAATAACAAAAAACGGAAGACCGAAAGTCTTCCGTTTTCTCTGAGCCTGCGCCTCCGGGGACTCGAACCCCGGACACCCTGATTAAGAGTCAGGTGCTCTACCAACTGAGCTAGAAGCGCATTTATTTTTGTGTCTTTCCTTGACGCAAGTGTTATTATATGCGAGTGCTGAGAAAAATGCAAGCACTTTTTTTATTATTTTTCAACTTTATTAAACTTGTCTTTATTAAAGTTTTATAAATCCAATTCTATTCCTTGCCAATGCGTTTTTTACGTATTATCATGGCTTTATGCGGGTTCCGCCCGCAATAATACGAATTGGAGTATTAAAAATGGATAATTTTTTTCGAAGGCTCGGTGACCGTTTCCGCAATTTTATGATCGGGCGCTACGGCACCGACGCGTTCGGCATGTTCCTTGTATATGCCCTGCTTGTGATCATTGTCATCTCGATGTTCCTGAGGGGCGGCATCGCCGGAACTGTTCTGAACATTTTTACATGGATCATCTTCATTTACACGTGGTTCCGGATCCTGTCAAAGAATTATGCGAAGCGATCCGCCGAGAACCGCTGGTACCTCGAGAAGACTGCGGCCATCAGGAAATTTTTCAGGATCAAGAAGAAACAGCAGTCCGAACGCAAAGATTACAAGTATTTCAAGTGCCCCGAATGCGGACAGCAGCTCCGCGTGCCGAGAGGGAAGGGACACATCAAAATTACCTGCAGGAAGTGCGGCAGACAGTTCACGGGCAAGACCTGAAAAACTGTACGGCATATAACAGGCAAAATCAGGCAGGGCTTGAATAATGGGCAGAAGAAGCACCATTCAAGTCGTGCCTCGTTTGTTTTAATGGGAATATCAATTCTATGACATTTGCCGGAGGTACAGCATGTTCGGATACGTTATGGTCAATCAGGACGAACTGAAGCTCAAAGATTACAACCGATACCGCAGCTTTTACTGCGGTCTCTGCAGAGTCCTTGAGAAAAAATACGGCATATCAGGGAAGCTTGAACTGACATACGATATGACTTTTGTCGACATATTGCTCAACGCTTACATGGAGCTGCCGCTGAAAAGCGAGCGGCACCGCTGCATGGTCCATCCGGTCAGAAAGCAGGATATGCTGATGAACGAGATCACGGACTACTGCGCGGACATGACGCTCCTCCTGACCTACTATAAAATGCTGGATGATGTGAACGATGACGGAAGCATGATCGGCAGAGTTTTTGTCAGGAAAGAGAAGAAAAAATTCGAGAGAGCTGCCAACGCATACCCCCGTCAGGCAAAAGTCTTCGAGGAAGCCACAAGGAGCCTCGCTCAGACGGAGGAGCGGCGCGAGTATAATCTGGATAAAGTGGCGGGGTTCACAGGCAATATGCTGGCCGAGCTGCTGGTCTATGAGGATAGCGTGTGGTCGGATGAGCTGCGGAGGCTGGGCTTTTATCTCGGCAAGTTCATCTATTTGCTCGATGCCTTTGAGGATCTGGAAAAGGATCTGAAGAAAGGGGCATACAATCCCTGGCAGCCGAGCAAGGACAGAAAGGATTTCGATGCCCTTGTGGAGAACACTCTCATGATGATGATCTCCGAGTGCGCAAAGTCATTTGAACGGCTTCCGATCGTCCAGGATGTCGATATTCTCCGGAACATTATCTATTCAGGTGTCTGGCAGAAATATGAGGAAGTCAGGGAAAAGCGCGAGAAGAAAAGTGAGGAACAGAAATGATAGCCGACCCATATAAGGTGCTGGGCGTAGATCCCGGCTGTACGGATGCCGAGCTCAAAAAGGCATATAGAGAGAAAAGTAAAAAATGGCACCCGGATCAGAACCCGGATAATACGGAGTACGCAGAGGCAAGGTTCAAGGAAGTGCAGGAATCCTATCGCCAAATCCTTGACGCCCGTGAGCGCGGGACAAGCGGATACGGACAGCCTCAGAGCCAGAGCTATCAGCAGAGCGGAGGCCCGGGTTATCAGAGTTATGCAAATTACGGCAGCGCGGGAGCCTTCAACGAGTACTTCAATCAGTGGCAGCAGTACTCCGACCAGCAGAGAGCGCAGGACAGCGCGGAGACCAATGAGGAGAGAGCAGCCCGCAACTACATTAACAACGGCTACTTCCGTGAGGCACTGAACGCTCTGAACGGCGTGCCGGAGATCAACAGAAGAGCCCGCTGGTACTATTACGCAGCCATCGCGAGCCGCGGTATAGGCAACAATGTCACGGCCCTCGATTACGCGAAGCGGGCGGCGGACATGGAGCCGGATAACCAGATGTACTCTATGCTGGTCAACCAGATGACCAACAGCGGTACCTGGTATCAGAATCAGAACCGCTACTACGGTTTCGGCGGTATGAACAATGTCAGCCAGCAGCAGATGTGCTACTATCTGTGTCTGGCCAATATGCTCTGCAACTGCTGCATGGGCGGCCGCGGGGGATTTTTCTTCTTCTGATTAATGAGTATGTCTGTTGGACCGGTCACTTGGGCTGGTCTTTTTTATATCGGTTCAGGCAGGCTGCTATAATACTTCAATTCCGGAGCAAAGCATCCATCTTCGTGAGAAAAGCATTGCAGGTCCGACTGAGAGACCAACAATGCGCAGCATTGTTAGGCTCGGAGGGCAGGATCTGCGCTTTTCGATGAAGATGATGCTTGCGCCGGACCCTGGAATTCAGGGGCAGCCTGTTCGAGCGGCAACCGGGAATTTAACGCTTTAAAGTAAAAGATGGTTAAAGTGGTTGCAATTCCTATCGATTTAGGGTATTATTGACAAATCAGGCAACGGAGCCGGCAAGTTCTGACAGAAAGCTTGTCGGTTTTTTAATGGGACAGGCACTTTAGCGCAATATTCGCCTAAATTGATCTGGCCTGTCACTGCCGTTAAAAATCTTCAGGAGGAGAGGAGAAGAAAGATGGAAGGTTTTATTTCTGTTCTTGAGGCAATCGACGGTGTCGTATGGGGACCGATCATGCTGATCATTCTGGTCGGCACGGGCATCTACCTCACGATCCGTACAAATTTCCTCTGTTGGCGCAATCTCGGCCATGCAATCGCAAATACATTGTCCAAAGAGGCTCGTCAGACGTCCGGTGAAGGAGATGTCTCTCCGTTCGCTGCACTCTGCACCGCTCTTGCGGCTACAATCGGTACCGGCAATATCGCGGGTGTCGCATCCGCCCTTGCGGTAGGCGGCCCGGGCGCGCTGGTATGGATGTGGATTTCAGCTGCATTCGGTCTCACATCAAAATTCACGGAGTGCGCGATGGCTGTACGCTACCGTGTGAAGAATGAAAAGGGCGAGATGCTCGGCGGACCTATGGTTTCCATGGAGCGCGGTATCCCGATGGTCTACGGCGACAAGTACAAGGGATTCGGTCGCGGTCTGGCGATTGCATTTGCCTTCTTCGCTGTCATTGCATCGTTTGGTATCGGTAATCTGACCCAGGGCAATTCCATTGCCTCCGCAATGCAGACGATCGCCGGTATCCCGATGTGGGTCGTCGGTATCATCGTCGGACTTGCGACTCTGGCAATCGTTGTCGGTGGTCTGAAGTCGATTTCCAATGTGGCTTCTATTATCGTTCCGTTCATGGCGATCTTCTATTTCTGCGGCGCTCTGATCATCGTTGTTATGCACATCACAGCTGTTCCGGGCGCATTTGTCACAATGTTCCGCATGGCGTTCTCACCGGCAGCAGTCGGCGGCGGTGCGGCAGGCACTGTAGTTGCTTCCATGGGCCAGGCTATGAGCAAGGGTGTTGCCCGTGGCTGTTTCTCAAACGAAGCCGGTATGGGTTCCGCGGCTATCACAGCTGCAGCTGCCACATCCGATGATTACATCAAGCAGGCCTACATCAGCGAGACAGGTACATTCTGGGATACATTCGTTGTATGTACAATGACAGGTCTCTCTATCCTGACATCCGGTGTCATGGAAGAGGTTGTTGTCGATGGTCAGACTGTCCTTCAGGGCGCTCCGCTCACGATCCGCGCGTTCGAGTCGACACTCGGTGCTCCCGGCGCATGGCTCGTCGCCATCGCTCTTGCGCTGTTCGCTTTCTCCACGATCCTTGGCTGGGAGTATTACGGCGAGAAGGCTCTGGAATATCTTACACGCAGCACCAGCGCAGCAATGGCATACAGAATTCTGTTCTCGGTGATCGCATTTGTGGGCTGCATTTCCGCATTTGAGGTCGCCTGGGATATCGCTGATATCCTGAACGCTCTCATGATCGTTCCGAACGCAATCTGTATGATTCTCCTGATCGGCCCGCTGTACATAGATATGGTGGACTACCAGGGCAAAATGTAAGCTGCTTTTGGAATACCGAAAATCCATTTAATTTGGACTTTTCCGCTCAAAAGTTTCACTATCTTACTTTTTTAGCAGATTATCCTCCGATTCTGGTGTATAGTGTCAGAGCACTACGGTGTAACCAATTAAAACGGAGGGTAAGAAAAAGTGGATGTCAAGCTCAGAAGAGTCTATCAGAACTCTGAAAGATCGGTGAAAGTGCGTAATGTGAACCTGTTCACGATTTATTTCGCCGATCAGATCAGAAAGGAAGTTCCTGATCTGCACAGATTTATAAAGAAGTCGGGACTTCCGCCGGGATATGTAAATGAGGTCAGCAAGGGCCTTCGGATCGCGGAGTACGTGACCCTGAACGATTCCGGCACTGATCTTGTGAAATCACTGATGAAAGAAAACTAAATGGGCACCGCCCCGGAAGCTATATGCGGCAGTGAGCCTCAGGAGGCCGCCGCGATGAGCTTTCGGGGCGGTCTTTTTATGCCCGCCCCTGCGCCGAAGCTCGCAGGTCAGACCTGAAAAATCCAACGAAAAATCCAGTTACGGTTTAGTCAGTATTCCGGATTGTCCGGGAGGATGCGAACTGGTATACTGACTATACTTTCCCAAGGAGCCGGTTCCGTCTCCGAAATTCCCTGAACGCATTGAATGGAGGTACAGATGTATGTCGATTGCCATATGTCTTTTATTGCTGTACTCTTTTTTTGCCATGCTGTTCGACCTTAAAACGGACAGGATCCCGAATTATCTTATAATGGCGGAGCTGGCTGTCGGTCTTGCCTATCAGCTCTTCATCTTCGGACCGATGGGCATACTGGCTTTCCTCGGAGGCATTGTCCCGCCGTTCGTTCTGTCCTACGCCCTGTTCCTGTTTCGGATGATCGGCGCCGGGGACGTAAAGCTTCTCATGGCTCTGGGCTCTGTCGCCGGCTTTCCGCGAAATTTGAGGATCATGCTGTGGTCGGTCATCTGCGGCGGTGTCATCTCCGCGTTCATCATGTGGCGCAGGACCGGATTCAAGTCACGCCTTGCCTGCCTGGCATCGTATGTGAAGGACTTTATTCGCACCGGCGTGAGGAAACCCTATCGGAGAGAAGGGAAGAATGCTGAGAATTTTCATTTTACGACAGCTGTATTTGCGGCTGTCCTCGTCCTGGCACTGACCGGAAAATAGGAGAATGTGCCGCGGAAGAAAGGAGCGTTAAGTGAAAAAGAAGATATTGGCAATCTGCGATCTTGAGGCATCCTACGCCGTACACTTTACGGAGCATGTGAACCGGCGAGGAAATATACCGTTCGAGATACACGCGTTTACTAATACAGATCAGCTGAGAGATTATCTGAGTGACCATGTCGTGGAGATTCTTCTCATTTCAGAGAAGGCCATGTGCAGTGAGGTCGAGAACTGGGATATCGCGGAGACGGTGATCCTCACCGAGGAGACACAGCGGAAAACCAAGGATCGGTATCCGAGAGTATATAAATATCAGTCATCCATGAACGTTGTAAGGGAAGTCCTGGCAGCCTACGGTGAGAGGAGGAGCATCAAGGATCCTGGGGAGAAATTCCTGAAGCCGAAATGCAGGATCATCGGCGTGTACTCCCCTGTTGCGGGATGTCTGAAGACTTCTCTGGCCCTTACGCTTGGGCAGATCGCCAGCAGAGACAGAGCTGTTCTATATATGAGTTTTGAGGAATTTGCCGGTTTTGAGGGACTGTTCAGGGATAAGTATGAGAGGAACATTTCGGATGTGATTTATTATCTGCGCCAGGAGGACGAGAGCATTATTCTCAAACTGTCACAGATCATTCAGAAGACCGGAAAGCTGGACTATATTCCGCCGGCCCATTCGCCTGAAGATCTGCGGAATGTGAGAGCGGCGGAATGGCACGAGCTTTTAAATGCCCTGATTGAAAAGTCCAGCTATGAAGTCATCATACTGGATATCGGCGACGGTCTCGGGATGCTCAGGGAGTTCCTCTCCGAGTGCGACGTGATTTATATGCCGACGAAGGAGAATGCATTTGCCAAAGCCAAGATACAGGCTTTCGATGACTGGCTCGAGCTTTGGGACTCGGCGGCTGTCAAGTCGAGGATCAGAAGGCTCGTCCTTACTCCTGCGGATCTGCCCGGAAGCCGGGACCGGTATGTTGAGCAGCTTGTGTGGACCGAGCTGGGTGAGACAGCCCGCGAATTAATCAAAAAAGATATTACATGAGAGACCGTTCTGTCAGACGGTCTTTTGTTTTGCTCGAAAATACTGTACAATTATAGAAACGAGGCATGAATTTCGTGTATGAGCATGGAGGAACGTATGGCTTTCGATCAGGAAGAAAAGCTGAATATGGACGCGCCGACGAAGCCGGGTGAAATAAGTCTGGGAGAACTTATCCGGGAGTATGCAGACAGTAAGACTGCACCGGATATCGTGAGACAGATCGCTCTGGGTCCGGACATGCTTACCGAGGAGAAGAGAAGCGAACAGGAGGCCCTGATTAGCCGCTTTGCGGCAGCCGCCGAGGAAATATATGCGGGGATGGATGAGAGCAAAGTCGGAAAAATTAATGTCGAGGGCATCTACCGCATGCATCCGCTCCGCTATGTGAACTGCCGCGAGTGGAACGCGCGGGTGGCGGCTTCTGCCGAGAAGGAGGCGGCGGCTCTCAGACGGGCACTGGAAAAACTGAACGATGCGGACACTGCTTTTCTCAAAGTCGTCCCGCAGATAAAAAGCGGGAAAAAGACTCGGGAGGAGTACGCAAATCACGCGGCGATTGCTCATGAGCTCGGCAACTGGTATCTTTTCCCGCCGGGCTGGGCACAGACGGGCAGCCTGGAGACAAGTCTCAACAGTTTTCTTATGGCGGGTACAAATGCCGAACTCGCGGCAGAGCACGGCTGGAAAATCCTCAGGAAGTGGAGACCTGAGTTTCTGGAACTGGACGCGGAAAACCTGGAGAGACAGCTGAGAGATATCGAGAGCTCATGGCTCCTCACAAAGTCGCTGGCCATGAAGAAAATGATCGACTGGCTGACACCGTTTGCGTTAGAACCGATTGACGAGAGAACGCTGGCGGATACATTTGCCGACCTCGCCTCGTTCAGGAGAGAGCGCAGGGCAGCACTGGAGGTGATCGACAGATACCGCAACGAACTTGCCGCTCTCAAATGCGCGAAGATGGACCGGGCGAGAGGTGTTGCGGGCATGGAGTTCTGTATTTACGACTGGAATCTGGTGCGCACGAAAGCGAAGGCGGCTCTTGCGAGCATGAGAAAACTCTGGGAACTCACCGGGACGGACGAGGTGAGACTTCACTGCGGCGGAGATCAGATGATCGCTTACCATCTCACCAGAATCACAAATTCATGGGCTCGTGTGATGGCTGCCCAGAACAATCTTGCCCACACATTGATGATCGATTTTACCGACAACGGCCCTAACTGGATTCATTCCCAGAGATCGATCTGCATGCAGATCGAGAGCCATCTTGGAGAGATGCCGAAATGGATCAACTTCAATAATGCCGTGCTGGATATGTGGGACGCCGGACTTTTCGGGATAGCGGAGATCTGGTACCGGGGATGCGGGAAGGAAGAGCTGCTGGCTGCCTATCGAAAGGCAACAAGCCGCGAAGCGCTCATTCAGTATATAGAGAATGATCCGGAACTGTCAGCCATGTACGGAGATGATCTGCAGGATATTTTCGGGTATTGATGAAGTACTGCGAAGGATAAAATTCTTAATTTTGACCTGCCGAAGACTGGGAGACGGAAGTTTAGTGTTAAGAATATGGAGGTGCATATGGATACAAAGAATATCACAAAGGAAATGCTTGCGGGAATGATCGACCATACAAATCTGAAGGCGTACGCGACTGACGCGGATCTCGAAAAGCTGTGCGACGAGGCGAGGACGAACAGATTCGCGATGATAGCGATCAATGGCGTCCAGGTCAGACACTGCCATGAGCTCCTGGCCGGCAGCGGCGTACACGTCGGCGCGACGGTCTCTTTTCCGCTCGGCCAGATGACGATTGAGGGCAAGGCATTTGAGTGCGAGGATGCCATAAAGAACGGGGCGGATGAGATCGACTATGTTCTGAATATAGGAAGACTTCGCATGGGGGATCTTGCCTACATAGAAAAAGAGATGCAGGTCATCGTGGATATCTGCAGAAAGCACGGAGTTCTCTCTAAAGTTATATTTGAGAACTGTTATCTCACAAAGGATGAGATCCGCGCGGCCGCTGAGGCAGCCAAAAAAGTCAGGCCGGATTTCATCAAGACCTCGACAGGCTTTGGCACAGGAGGCGCGACAGTGGAAGACGTGGCGCTCATGAAATCGGTCGTAGGAGATGCGGTGAAGGTCAAGGCCGCAGGCGGAATCCGTACATGGGCAGACACAAGAGCCATGATAGAGGCCGGTGCCGAGCGCATCGGGACCAGTGCCGGGCCGAAGATCCTGGCGGAGTTCGAGGCTGAGAACGGTAATATGTGATAAGGAAAATTTCGGAGGCGGCTCGCCTCCTGCACTGCCAAGCGAAAGACGGGAGAATGAAGATGGGAATTAAGAATAAAGTTCAAATACTCCTCTTCCCGGTAACTCTTGCCGCGGGCATCATTACAGGGATCGCTATAGAGCGGACGAAGAAGAAAGCCGCAGGTATTCTTGCGGTAGATGCCGCGCTCAGGGAGGAACTGCCGGAGAAAGAGACAGTCGAGGCGGAGAATCCTGCAGAAGAGACAGCTGAGGCGGAGAATCCTGCAGAAGAGACAGCCGGGGTGGATGGTAAATCCTGAGGTAAAGAGTGGACTTACTTGTCTGATATCGATATTTCGATACTTGCATTTTTTGGCAAACATGGAGCGTTCACGGTGTTAAGGGGCGTAAACCACCTTGACACGTTATTCTTCAAAAAACTATAATGACAAATAGGTAAATATGTAAACTAATTATGGCAGACTGTCTGTTTTTTTAAGACTTGCGCACAGGAGTTTTACGAACATGAAAATCGGATTTACCGAGATCATAGTAATTTTTATTGTCGCTCTGATTGTGATTGGTCCCGACAAACTTCCGTTTTACGCGAAAAGACTCGGTGCCGGGCTGAGAGAGTTCCGCAAAGCGACGGATGATATGACGAAAGATATCAGGGAGAGTGTTGTTGAACCTCTTGAGGAAGCACAGAAGCCGATCCGGGAAGCGATGGAACCTTTTGAACAGCTCGACAGGGACGTGAGGAATAATTTTAAAGAGACCAGCGATTCCCTGAACAATATAGGAAAAGCCAAAAAGCCGGATAAAGCGGCTGACGGGACTGATGCTGATAAAGATACGGCAGTTTCGGCTGCCAATGAAACCGGGGAGGAATCTGCGGATGAAGGTCCGGCGGACGAACTGCCGGATGATATATTTGCAGATTAACATTGACACAATAAACGGAGACATCTGAGAGGAGGAGACCTATGCGAATCGGACCGCAGGAATTATTGATCGTTCTGGTCATTGTCATCATCATTTTCGGCCCGACACAGATCCCGAAACTGACAAAAATGTTCGGGAAGAGTGTGAAGGGATTCCGGGACGGAATGGCAGAAGACGAGGAATCTAAGAGCGATGGCGACGGAAACCAATAAAGAGGCGGAGCGAACGGACAACGGAGGGAGCATGTCCCTCACCGGACATCTCCGGGAGATGCGGAACAGAATCATCATCTGCATCGTATTGTTCGCTGCCGGTTTCGCTGTATGCCTCGCATTTGCGCCCAGGCTCGTGACACTGCTCACCGAGCTGGGAACAAAATGCAATTACACATTCGTTTACATAGCGCCGCAGGAGCTGCTCATGTCATATTTTACGATTGCCTTCATCGGCGGACTGGTAGTCGCGGCGCCGACAGTCGGATATGAGACATATGCATTCTGCAGTCCCGGCCTTACAAAGCGGGAGCGTTTTTATTTTTCTCTCGCGATGATATTCGGGCTTATCTGTTTTGCGGCGGGTGTGGCATTTGCTTATTTTCTTATCATGCCGTTCATGCTGAATTTCCT
>JAFWIM010000072.1 GCA_017514845.1 Lachnospiraceae bacterium | reverse complement strand
TCATTGTCCTCCGGGCTCCATCCCAGAAGAGCGACATAATTCACGATAGCTTCCGGCAGAATGCCGAGATCGAGCAGATCCTCGAACGAGGAGTGACCGGATCTCTTGGAAAGCTTTGCGTGATTCTCATCCGTGATCAGCGGGCAGTGGACATACGTCGGAACTTCCCAGCCGAACGCGTTATAGAGGAGATTGTATTTCGGGCTTGATGACAGATACTCGTTGCCGCGGACGACATGGGTGATGCCCATGAGGTGGTCGTCGACAACATTTGCAAAATTATAGGTCGGGAAACCGTCGGACTTGATCAGGATCATGTCGTCGAGCTCCTTGTTGTCGACCGTTATATCGCCGTAGATCTCATCGGAGAATGTAGTACTGCCTTCCCGCGGGACGTTCAGGCGGATGACATGGGGAACTCCCGCTGCCAGGTTAGCCTCGATCTCCTCCTTTGAGAGGTGCAGACAGTGCTTGTCATACATGGCATACTCCTTGCCTTCCTCGGAGACCTTGAGAGACTCGAGGCGCTCCTTCGTGCAGAAGCAATAGTACGCGTTGCCGGTGGCGATCAGCTTCTTTGCATACTTCTCGTAGATTCCCTGGCGGCATCTCTCGCTCTGGACATATGGGCCGACACCGCCGTCCTTGTCCGGTCCCTCGTCAAAGTCGAGTCCGGCCTTCTCAAGCGTGCGGTAGATGATCTCAAGCGCGCCTTCATAGAAGCGCTCCTGGTCTGTATCTTCGATGCGGAGCATGAAGCTTCCGTTTTCATGCTTGGCAATAAGGTACGAATAAAGTGCGGTTCTCAAGTTGCCGACATGCATTCTTCCTGTCGGGCTCGGTGCAAATCTGGTCTTGACCATATGTAGTCTCCTTCATATATGTTTTAGTATCGGGACCGCTGTGCGGACCCGATAATCATAATTCAGCGATTTCATCGCCCTTTTATCGAGAGCTGCTTACACAACTTCCGATAAGTTCTAGTCTCGCTCAGGTCTCATTGTACCTGACGACATTCCCCCAAAGATCCTTGGTGGCCTTCTTTGAGCGGATCATTCTCGACACTGAGAGGGCCAGAGCCATCTCCAGCATCAGGAACAGAACGGAGGTCCCGCCATAGCTTATGAACGGCAGGGTCACACCTGTCGTCGGCAGAATTCCCAGAACCACGCAAATATTCAGAACGACCTGCAGGGCAATGTGGGAAAACACTCCCGTGACGATCAGCGCGCCGTACAGATCCGGCGCGTTCTCCGCAATAAAGAGCAGCCGGTACAGCATGTAGATGAACAGGAATATAACGATCGCGCCGCCGAAGATACCAAGCTCCTCAACGATGATCGGGAATATCATATCATTCTGTGCCTCCGGCAGCCAGCCGAGCTTCTGCATGCTGTTGCCGAGTCCCTTTCCGAAGATACCGCCGCTGCCGATGGCGTAGAGAGCCTGCATGACCTGATAGCCGCCCTCTGTAATGTACTTCTCCGGATCCTTCCAGACAAGAATGCGCCGCAGACGGAACGAATCCACCGGGGCGTTTTCAGCCACTCTCCATATGATCATTGTCCCGATGACCGCCAGGATGAGCAGAACGACGAACGCGATAATAAACGGTCGTGTCTTGGGATGCGCGACAAATATGATCAGCACGTCGATCCCCAGGATGATGACCGCGGTGCTCAGATTCTCCGTAAAAAAATAGGTGATCAGGGACAGTACGAGACCGGCGGCAAAAGGTCCGGCGCAGGCCTTCAGTCCTTTGAAGGCTTTTCCCTGCTGCGCGATCAGCATGGGAACAAAGATGATGATGGCAATTTTCGCTATCTCCGACGGTTGAAATGTTATACCGAGGTTCAGCCATCTTCTCGCCCCGTTGACCTCCACTCCGAGAGGCGTCTTTACGAGAAGCATAAGGATCGCCGATCCGATGTAGCTCACCCAGCCGAGATTCCACAGATAATGATAGTCAACAAAAGAGAGGCCGACCGCAAACAGGATAGCCGCGATCGAGACTCGTGCCTGACGCGCGAAAAAATACATATCATCGCTGTGCTGCAGCTCCGCGGTGTAGGCGCTGGTGCTGTAAAGCATGACCAGACCGAAACCGACGAGCAGCAGAATGACCGCGATTAAATTGTAGTCATAATACTCCGCTCTCTGCTTTTCCAAATCGTATCACCTGTGTGTAAAAATGCTTCTTTTCTCCGCACATGAAAATATAACAAATCTTCCGCAAAAAGTAAACCCACGAATCTCAGCGGTGCCCGGCAAGAAAAACGTTCTTTATATACCGGATCGTGTGATCCTCGCCCTTCTCTGCCCACATGCGGAGAAGAAATTCCATCTGGGCGAGTGTCGTTTTGTGAATATACCAGCTCTTGTCCTTGCCTGCCAGGAAATACTCCAGCGGACAGCTGTCTGTGTAGGCATCCCCTTTATAGACTCTGGACGCGCTCACCCGGTCAAAAATCATCTCGGCAACATATCTGCGAGGCATCTTCCCTCCTCCGAGACCGTTCGGGGAGTCCAGGGCGTAATCGATCCAGTATTCATAGTGGTGCTTATTCCTGCCCTTATGGTGCAGCCACGACCGTGACAGACCCGTATCCTCCCTCTCCGCGTTATTGGGACTTCTCTTCCCCTCCTGCCAGTATCTGGCACCGACAAGGAACTCCTCTGGGTTCAGTTTAGATAGATCGTGCATGATGCCCTGCCTGTACAGCCCCGCTCTGAAGCAGTAGCCCATGACAAGGTTGTGGTGCTTTGTGATCGTCCTCAGATGTCCGTAAGCCTTATGCAGCGTTATGTGTTCCATTATGTCTCTCCATCTTCAGTCTTCCCGCCGACAAGGACAGTGACGCTGCGCGGCGGCACGGCAATATACTTCTGATTTTTCGGAAAATCGGAGGTCTCAAATGCCTCTTCGATCCTCGATACCGCCATCTCCGCATCCGCGATATATTTCTTCCGGAGAGCTTCAAAATCGAATGTCCTTCCGTTCTTCGGTCTCTCCTCCGTCTTTGCCGCCTCTTTTCCCGCCTTCTCCGCATCCTGCTCGGCTTTGGCTGTCCGCTCTGCCTCCTCGGAAGCGACAAGCTCTCTGTGGGATTCCAGCCCGGCAAGCGTCCTCTCAAGTCGGACCGATATATCTCTCAGGGCATCCTCCTTGGCCCAGCGCACAAAGCCTTCCCTGGCTTTAAGAAGACCCGCTTCGTCGGTCGAGAACAGAGTTTTCCAGAGCATGCCCGAAGGGAGCTGCGGCAGGGCAAATGTATGGCACTCCCAATGCGCGTTATAGCACACATAGATAATGTCATCTGACGAGCCGTCGCTCTTTTTTGCGTAAGCGCCGTTGTACATGACCGCGTAGGAGCGGCTCTCCGCGCTCTGATCCGTATACCAGGCCTTCGTGTCGTGCCAGGAAACATCCGGGATACCATACCCCCGGTAATCATTCCCCCGAAGCTCCTGCTCTGTGTGGAGGATCCCGTGCTCCTTGCGGAACGTGATGAGACTCTTCACAAATTCCGTGATGCTCTTATTTCTTTTCGCAAGTCTCCATGAGACCCAGCCGACAACATTGTCGCTCGCATACGCGTTATTGTTACCCCCCTGCGTGTTGCCGAATTCATCACCGGCATAGATGAGAGGCACGCCCTGTGACAGGAGAACATAGGCAAGCGCGTTCTTTATCTGTTTCTCGCGAAGTTCAATGACGGGCAGCTTTCTTGTCCTGCCCTCGACGCCGCAGTTCCAGCTGTTATTGTCCGACGTGCCGTCCGCGCCGTTCTCGCCGTTGTCTTCGTTGTGGCGGGCATTATAGCTGACGGCGTCAGCGAGCGTGAATCCGTCAACATTTGCAACATAGTGAACGACTGCATGCGTCGCGGGATTCGCCCTCTGCGTCATGCGGAATGCCTCCGAAACGCCCGCATCCCCTTTGAGGAACCTGCGCGCCTCAGACTGATAGTACCCGTTGCAGATCGCGATATGACGGGTCTTCGGGGCTATTCCCTGATAGACACGCCCGATATCGATCCAGTCAAAGAAAAGCTTTGTGCGGGCAAGCAGAGGATCCTGCGCAAGGGCTTCTTTCGGCACACCCGCTCCGATCACATGAAAACCGTCCACGTGGTAGACCATTTTCCAGAAATGGAGCGCGGACAGGGCTGTCAGACGGTCGGCGTCACCCGGAAAATACATTTCGAGGATGACCTCGATCCCCGCCTCATGCAGGGCCTTTACCGTCCTTTTGAACTCGGTGACGGAATCTTCCTTCGATGAAAAGAGCTGTTTCGGAGCAAAATAGCAATTCTTCTCCGCATATCCCCAGTAATTCTTTTTCGGCATATCCTTCAGTTCTCTTCCGGGCCGGCCTTTCAGCTCATCGCTCCACTCGTAGACAGGCATCAGCTCGACCGCATTGATTCCCAGTTCCCTCAGATAGGGGATCTTCTGCGCGAGGCCTCTGAACGTACCTTTAGCCAGCACTCCCGAGCCCTTACTCATCGTAAAGCCTCTGACATGGAGCTTGTAAATGATCATGTCCGAGAGCGGGATCCCGGGCGCTGCATCATCACCCCAGTTGAACCTCCCGGGGTCCGTATAGCACACGTCACCGACGATCCTCCTCGCACACGGATCGATCACCCGCTTGCCGTCGATCGTATAATAATAGGCAATCGGAGAAGTGTGACGACCGGAAAGGGTCACCGAAGCCATCTCGCCGCAGCGCTCACCGACCGGCAGATCGATCACCTGCTCTTCCCTGCTGCCGTCCTCCGACGTCAGCACAAGCGTCGCCGGAAGATCATCCGGTACCCTGACCGAGAAGTTCAGTCCTTTCGCGGTCTCATACGTCCCCGACATAAGCGGATCGCCGGCGGAAACTTTGTATTTTCTGACCATATAATAAACCTCAATTTGTGGATTGACACCAAAATACCAAGTTATATTATACCTTAAAGCCCCCCCAATGACCATTGCTTTTTAGGGCTCAATCTGCTATTCTCTTTATAATAATAAAAAGGAGGTCATATCGAATGGCTTTTAATGATGATTACGCAATCCCGGAAGAAGAAGATCTTGGTACAGTCATTCTGACAATGGATGACGACTCAGAGCTCGAGTGCGATATTATTGCAATATTTTCCGCAGACGACCGCGAGTATATCGCGCTCCTGGCACAGGATGATGAAGAGGAGGACAGTATCCTTATTTATCGTTTTATCGACCACGGTGATGACGAAGCTCCCGAGCTCGTTAATATCGATGATGACGATGAGTACGACGCTGCAGCGGACGCACTCGACGAGCTGCTCGATGAAGCGGAATTTTATGAGGAAGACTAATCGGGAAAGTTCCGGTCTCGCTTTCGAGACCTGGCGCGGGATTTTTGTCAGCGCCGGCTGACATAATTCCAAACCGAATCCCTGCGGTCTCCGCTTCGCTACGCAATATAGAAGGCTGCCACGTCAGTCGATGCCATACCATGCAGCATGCTGTACGGTATGGCGCCGACTGACGTGGCAGCCTTTTTTCATCTCTTACCGGGATGTGCTCCCGAATCCTCCGTTCCGGATCTCTTGCGCCTCATCGTCCGCAGTAATTCCGAACGGCATGAAAATCCCCTGAGCGAAGGCAGTCCCGCGTTCTATGACACAGGTCTTCCCCTCGTTGGAATCGTTGGTCATTTTTATAAATATATGCCCCTCATTGTCGCTGTCATAGTAGTCGCTGTCGACCACGCCGACAGTGTTGTTGAGCTGCAGTCTGTAGCGAAATCCAAGACCGCTCCTCGGAAAAAGAAGGAGCGCCCATCCGGCATCTATTCTGGCCCGTATCCCGGTCGGTATCACGACGGTCTCCCCCGGTGCCAGTCTGACTGATACCGTTGATCTGAAATCATATCCGGCGCTGCCCGCCGTAGCTCTGCGCGGCAGAGCGATCTCGGCATACACTCTTTCGAGCTCCGCGCTCTCTCCGAATATGTCCATCATGGCCTTCGCGAACTGCTCAAAGCTCACTTTCTGAAATTCCGCAATTCTTTCCATACACCCTCTCATAATCAAGAACGCCTCGGCGTTCTTGCCGCGCCGCGCAAAGTGCGAAGCACCTTCATCATTGCGCGGCTGCGATCCGCCGTGCCTAAGCATGCGTAACAATGCTCCAGTGGAGCATTGTGCAGCTGAGGCATTTAATCTCT
>JAFWIM010000071.1 GCA_017514845.1 Lachnospiraceae bacterium | reverse complement strand
TACAGCATCCGGCTGAACGGGATCACGATCCAGAGCGTGACGCTCTTGGCAACGATTTTGTCACCACAGTCTCTAATCGGAGACACGTCGATCGCCGCGATCGGGGACGGAACGCTCACCGGGGCGATAAGTGCGCTAAATAGCAGTTTAAGTGAGATTACATATTTTACTTGCACTGACACGGGTTCTTATTATGACATTACCAGACAGAACTGCTATGCCATCGGAAAGCGTGTTTTTATTTCCATCGAATTTATAGTAACAACGGCAAGCCCACCGACCAGCACACCGATGGCTCTTATTCCTTCTGAGTATCGTCCACCCGCTTCTTTGGCTGGCAAAGGATTTGTATATCATTTACGCACGGGGGGTTCTGACGCATGGAGCGATTTGCGTCCTGCTCTTGTTGACATTGGCGCAAGCGGATATGTATATCAGCGTCTTTCGTCCGCATTATTGTTAAATGAAGTTGTCGTGATTTGGGCAGAGTATATGCGTGCGTAAAAGCAATTTTACGCTTATGCTTTCTTATAAATACACCTGACCAGAACAGTAAACGTCCTTGCATCGACATATGTATTTTCCAAAGTAACAAATACCGCATTACCCGCCGAATTTGGAAAAAACCGGTGAATTGCAATCACTTCAGTTGACGTCATTGTTAAGCCTACCACGCCCAACAATGTATACCCGACCACAGAACACGGAATTGATATTGTAGTTAGCGCACCGGCATTTAATGTAACCGAATCAGATGTGAACTCGCTAACGATAATTAAACTGCTATTATAACCACAAAAAGTAACCTATTGACGCGCCACGGTGCGCTTTTTTTATGAGGTAAAAAATGCATGGCATATAATAAAACGACCTGGGCCAACGGAGACGTGATAACGGCCCAAAAACTAAACAATGCCGAGAACGGCATCGCGGCGAATGCTGAAGAAATAACTGGTTTAAAGAGCGATTTAAGCACGTCCGCAAGTATTGACTCATCGGGGATTATCAGCTTCAAGAACGAGGACGACACGACTGTATTCACGCTTCAGTTGCCTATTTATAACGGGGGTGTGGGATGAGTACGACAGTAAGCTATAAGGGTGCTACGATTGCCACAGTTTCGAACCAGACCAAGACCTTGCTGACAGAGGGCAAGTACCTTGAGGATGATATTACGCTTGAGGACGTTTCGGGCGGCGGCGCAACGCTTATTACAAAGAACATTTCCGCAAACGGCACATACAACGCTTCCAGTGACTCCGCAGATGGTTACTCACAAGTCAATGTATCAGTTCCTGCAAGTGCGGTCGATAGTGGCACAAAGAATATCACGGCAAACGGCAACAATCAGGACGTTGTCGGTTATGCGGCGGTTAACGTCAATGTGCCTAACAGCTACTCCGCAGGAGATGAGGGCAAGGTTGTCAGCAACGGGGCATTGGTGGCTCAGACATCCGATACGGTTACGACAAATGACACCTACGATACCACTCTGATAAATTCGCTGACAGTCAACGTCAGCGGTGGGGGCACGTTGCCGAGATTACTTGATCATGTTGAATATACTGTAGTAACTGACGCAACATCTTCAAGTCGGCAAGATATACACCTCACGCCCATTTCGGGAGACCGCTATCTTGCGTTTCTGTCAGCAAAAACAATGCCAGAAGTACCTGCGAGCGGCTATACAGCAATTTCAGGGTATATGACCAACGTTGGAGAAACATCAACATATACGAGAAAGGGTTCAATCCGAAGACCAGACGGAACTATTGGGACTGACGGAAATATATTCTATTTCACGCCAAGCACAGGATTGTTTCAAATCGGTGGGCAATATGGAACGTACAGGACAGGACAAGTTTTCGACATCTATCTGTTTGAAATGGAGTAATGGGGGTGTGTGATGAAATTCAAAATTGTTAAAAGCGGATATATCTGCGGCATCGGTGCTGGCAACACAGGCACGGCTATAACAGACGAAGAATATGCCCAAATCATGTCCATACTTTCCACTAAACCAGAAACAACCGCAACAAAAAATTATCGGCTCAAAGAAGATTTAACGTGGGAAGAATACGAGATCGAGCCTACACCCGAACCGACAGACGAAATAACCGCCGATGAAGCGTTATCTATTCTCTTAGGGGGTGCAGTATGATACTTAGGGCACACATGGACAAACTCCGCTCTCTGATAATCAAGTCATCCGCATCCCTCTCCGACACGGACGCTTTAGAGGCGGTCGAACTTTTCGCCGTATGGGCAAGTGATACAGACTATGCGGTTGGTGACAGGGTATCGTATGACGGCACACTGTACAAATGCCTTACCGCTCACACTTCACAGTCAACGTGGACACCTGACGCTTCGCCATCTCTCTGGGTGCGAGTCGATGACCCCTCTATCGAATGGCCCGAATGGATTCAACCTGTAGGAAGTACGGACGCTTATCCGCTCGGTGCAAAGGTGAGTCACAACGGCAAGCATTGGATTTCTGACGTAGACGGGAATGTGTGGGAGCCGGGCGTTGCGATGTGGCATGAGGCGACTGAGTAAAATGGAACTTTAACACAGTTTGTTCACTTGAGTAAAATTGCATAATATGATATGATTCTCGCACGAATCAAATAAAAAGGCGCCGCACCGGCTGGACACCTGAAATGCGACGCCGCTCCTCTCAGAGCATGGTCATCATACCATGCCCTGCTTTGATTGTCAAAGGAGGGATTTTTTATGACCGACAATCGTGAGAATCTTATCAGAAGAATCCGGGGAAGGATCGGATCGGTCCTGGATCCGGACGTCGCAAATGCAATCCTCAACATTATTGTCAAAGAACTGGCAGATTATGAAGTGACAGAGCGCTGCACGGATCTGATCGTCCCGGACGGAGCGAACGAGAAGATCCTGAAGCGGTACTGTGCCTGCTTGCGGCTGGACGGAAAGTCGGAGGGGACGGTTTACCAGTATAACCGTACTTTAGTAAGACTGTCACAGTCGATTCCGAAACCGTATACGGAAATGGGCGTATATGACCTGCGGTATTTCCTGGCAATGGAAAAAGAGAGGGGACTGTCCGGCCGGACTCTCGAAACTACCAGGGCGAACCTGTCCGCCTTCTTCCAGTGGATGACGAACGAAGACATGATCCAGAAAAATCCGTGTCTGAACATCAACAAGATCAAATACACGGATGAGTGTCGGCTGCCGTTTTCGGACACGGAAATGGACGCGCTCCGCGGCGCCTGCAAAACGAAGAAGGAAAGAACGATCATAGAGATGCTGGCATCGACAGGACTCAGAGTATCGGAGCTGGTCCAGCTGGATGTAACGGACATCGACATGAACAGCAATGCTGTGCGGGTCCGGCACGGTAAGGGAGACAAGGAGCGGATCACTTATATGACGGATGTGGCCAAGAAGCATTATCAGGCATATCTGTATGGCCGGAAGGAAATGCACCCGGCTGCGATCACGAACAGGTGCGGGGACCGGCTGACAGCGAACGGGATCCGTATGATCCTGAAGAAGATCGGGAACCGGGCCGGAGTCGAGAACGTACATCCCCACAGATTCAGGAGGACGTTTGCGACGGGACTGGCAAACAGGGGCATGGATGTACAGGAGGTAGGAAAGCTCCTGGGACATGCGAACATAAACACGACGATGGTATATGTCCACACGGACGACAAAGCAGTGAAAATGTCATACAGCAAGTATGCGGTTTAAGAAGAGACAAGGAGGGCAAGCCATTGAGCGAAGAATTTGTCTTAAAAGCGGAATACGATGAGAGAATGAGGCGTATTGATGATGAAAACAGCCGGCAGAATCACCGGATAGGGAAGCTGGAAGATGTATTCGAAAAGATCAATGAGCTGACCTTATCTGTCCGCGAAATGGCAACGACGATGGCATCAATGCAGCAGGAGCTGCAGAAGCAGGGGAAGCGCCTTGAAGACATCGAAAAAGAACCTGCTGACAAATGGAAAACGATAAAAACAACAGCCTTGACCGTTCTGGTCACGGCTGTTTTGACGTGGGCATTAACCAGGATAGGGATGTAAAACATGTTCAAGATCCATAAATTTACAAATCAGATCGACCTGACGCGCGGGAACACGATGAAGACGGAGATCGATATCGATACGACAGACGGCGCGTACGTTCCGGCAGCGGAAGACGTTATAAAGTTCTTTGTCTCAAAAAAGAAGGACGACGCGAACGCGCTGATCGAAAAGACGATCCCTCATAACACGATGACGCTGGAGCTTATCCCGGAGGACACGAAGAACCTCGACCGCGGGACATACTGCTATAAAGTAGACGTGGCGCTCGCATCCGGAGAGGTCTATACCGTCATCGAAGGGAAGCTGATCCTGGAGGGGATGAGAAAATGACGCTGATAGGGAAGCTTATTAAGAACGGATCCGTAAAAGGGAGCATCCCCGGAACCGGCAAGCTGAAGGGGACGATAACCATTGAAAAGGACCAGAAGACGGCAAGAGTAGGAAGCGCCATCGTAGGAAGCGCCATCGTTGCCGGAAGCTAAAGGAGAAGACCGTGATAGGAAGCGGGACGACTCTGACGATCACATCGAGCGCAGCGTCGAGATCGGCATCCCCTGGAGCTTTTTATAGTGGATCTTATGACCTTTTATATGCTTACTAAGGAGGTAAATAATGAAAACGAAAGAATTTTGGAAAGCAGCAGCTATCAGGGCGCTCAGAACAGTGGCGCAGACCGCGATCGCGACGATCGGAACAGCAGCGGTCATGTCGGAAGTGAATTGGGCGGTCGTAGGATCCGCGTCCCTCCTGGCAGGGATCCTGTCGGTCCTTACGTCGATCGCGACCGGCCTTCCGGAGGCCGAAGAAAAATGATCACGGAGAAGGATATCATCCTTTGCGGGCATGGATCCGGCACGCCGCGGACGATCCGAATGGACACCTATCTTTCAGAGCGATACTCAAAGATCGTCAAAAAGAACGGGAAGAAATGGCGGAAGGGAGTCGTCGCGGCGGTCCGGCCGAAGAAGATGACGGATGAGCTGCGGAAGGCGTATGTCGCAAAGTACAGGACGATCCTGGGCCGGAACAAATACTCCCAGGTAAAGCGGAAGTTTTGCTATGTGAAGTACAGCGACGGATGCTACTACTCAGACTGCAGCTCATCGCAGAATCTGACATACAAAGAGATTGGCATGGACATCTCCTCGCTGAACACTGAGGAGACGTACCAGTCGAGCAAGTTCGAAAAGCTGCCAGTCAAAATCAAGGATGGACACATCATCAATCCGGAGATCCTCAAGATCGGGGATCAGCTCCTGTTTGCCGGAGCGGATGATTCGCGGGAGCTGAATATCGGGCACACGGAAGGCATATACGCGATCTACGCCGATTCGACGGAATCAACAGCGATAGAAGACTTCCAACGATGGATGAACGAATATTATTTGATGGAGGTCATCCTGTCAACCGGAGCGAAACTGCAGACCGACGGAGAGTACGGGAGGAAGACGCGCGCGGCAGCTGTCGGCATATTTAAGTACATGCTGAACAAATACTACGACGCGAAGCTGACGGTCGTAAACCCGCACTTCTATGACTCGACAAAGGCAGCAGCGGAAAAGGCAACGCTGGCCGAGACGAAGAAGCACGGGACCTTCGCGGCGATCCTGCAGGGCCTTCTGGCGGCGCAGGGATGCTATAAAGATGCTATAACGGCAACGGTAACTCCGGAGACTTTATCCGGACTGAAACAATTCAAGAAGTCGAAGAACATGAAAGAGGACACGAAGCTGACCGGAGATGTATGGCAGCTGCTGTTCGCAGAGGTGAAATGATGTTAATAATTTTAAATGACGGGACACAGCTCGAAGCATATTCGTACGAAGCTTCGGAGGAATATCTCAAGATCAGATTTATCAACGGGGACCGGGAAGGACTGAAAAACATCTTCTCGTCCGAGATCGCAACGAAGCGGATCCAGATCGAAGGTCAGGTCTTCACAGATCACAGACTGGATTATGTGACGGAATACACCGGCGCGATCATCGAGATCGGCCTCGTCGCTTCCGGATCCGGAGCGGACGAGGCAACGGCAGCAGCCATGCTCGTCCTTGCGAAGCTGCAGGCGGAAGCCCTGGACGATGAAACGGCAGCGGAAGTAAAGGCACTCTATGACGTATGGAGCGGAAACGGAGTGAGCTACACCACCGGAAAGAGGCTGCAGTACATTGGAGATTTGTATAAGGTCCTGCAGGATCACGTATCGCAGGCGGACTGGACGCCGGATACGGCTGTGTCTCTTTATGTAAGGATCGACGATCCTACGATCGAGTGGCCGGAGTGGAGGCAGCCGGTCGGCGCTCACGATGCATATGAGCTGGGAGCAAAAGTATCCCACAGCGGAAAGCATTGGACGTCAGATATGGCGAACAACGTATACGAGCCGGGCGTATACGGCTGGACAGAGGTGGTAGGAGCATAAGGCTTTTCTTCTTTTCGTTTCCTGACCTCGGGGCGGTCTTTTGACCGCCCTCTTTTTTTTGTCTCGTTCTGACATGAAAAACAGATAGGAAAAAGATAGGAAATTATGTCTCTTTATGGCATAGTATGACATGGCAGATATCAGCAAAGACGCGGAGTTTCGCATAGTGGCAGGCCGTGCTTATGCCCGCCAGGTCCACGCATAAGGCGTCTGAGATGCTTGAAAATACGGTATCTCAGGCGTTTTTTATTTTAGCCGGATAGGAATTAGATAGGATTTTTATATTTTTTATAGCCGCGTTCTCTTTTTCTTTCATCCGTTCCGTGACATGGAAATAGATCTCGCGGGTGATCTGGCTGTCTGCGTGGCCAAGGCGCCGGGATATAGCGTCGAGTCCTATTCCGTTCTCGGCCAGGAGCGCAACGTGGGTGTGCCGAAGCGCGTGGGGAGAGAGCGACCTGCCGACAATCTTCGCCGTATTCTCGGAGAAATACTTCCGGTAGGCGTCATAGTGCATCCGGCCGCCGTCGATAGTGGCGACAAAATACGGAGACGGATGACCGAACTGTTCAATGTTTTTCTGTTTATATAGCATCATCTCTCTGACGCACGAAAACAGTTCGTCCTGCATGTATACGTCCCGGGTAGAGGTTTCTGTTTTCGTCGTATCGATTAAGCGCGTGACAAGAGAAAATGTTTTTGTTACATGGATCTCGCGCGCAAACAGATCTATGTCCGTATCATTGAGAGCGATGAGCTCACCGATCCGGAGGCCGGAAAGCGCAAGAAAACGAGTGACGAGCCGCCACTCCTGGACGGCCATGCCGGCGATCAGCTGCTGCAGCTCATCCCCTTCGAGGTATTTTGCCTTCTCGGCCTTCCGCGGCTCCGGCTTCTTTTTCAACTTTTCAAGATAACTTATATCAGAAACAAGCTCCTCTTCATAAGCCCATCTGATCATGGCCTTAAAATACTTCAGGCGCTCGTTAAAAGTCACGTTCGTGACTGTTTCGTCCGATCTGCAGGCGGAGAGCTGCCGGCGGACGTAGGGCGCGGTCAGATTCTTAACGACCGAATCGGCTCCAAGGAGATCGCAAATCACTCTCATTTTATGTTCAGCTGTTTTCGCGGTAGACGCTTTCCTGTTTTGCTTCTGAGCGGCCACGTACAGATCCGACAATTTTTTTAATGAGAGAGAGGACTGCTTCACAGGATGAGCAGATCTGGCGCGGATGCGATCGGCAAGGATCCGACGCGCAGCGTCGCCGTCCTTCTTCCTGTTTGTCGGGAGAGTGACCGATACGGTTTTGAATTTGTTTGTCAGCGGATCCTTATATTCTTCAAAATATTGATACTTTCCATTCGGCTTTTGTTGAATCCACATATAAACCTCCGAAAATAGTTATATCTGTTTTTGTGGAAACATGCCCGAACAGGTGATATACTTCCTCATGTAAGAGTTTCTGATTTGGTATTTCGCCTGTCAGACACGCCGTCTGCCCTCCGGAACGGGGCAGGCGGTTTTTGCTATATAAGTGCTATATGAACGCTATAAAAATGCTATGGCATTTACAGCAGTTTACTTCAAAAAAGAAAGAGTGATTTTGGCAGTAAATACTTTGTTATTCTTAGTACCAGTGGTGTCTTCTACCTTACCTTCTGATAACCGGTAACCACTATGCAATAGATCTCTGATGCGACCGCTTCTATCCGGAGAAAGCGCACAAATCTCATGACTATCATGATATAAAACATACCTATAGTCATCTGCTCTGCTGTAGTACTCTTCGCGCATTTCATCTATTATCATGCCCTCAAATTCAGAATGCATAAAATAAGATTTTTCAGAATTGATAGTTGCAACTACTGGAACATCGATTTTTTCAACAGATTTCTTAGATATCTTTTTATAAAATGCAACTGAGAGTATTAAGTCTGTTCCGTAAGAGGAACCAGTTATTGCGAGAGCGTAACCACCGCTTGCAAAACATTCCCGAATAGAATCGAGCTTATCCTCGACAGACGCAATTCTTCTACCTTTATAGGATATATATTTTCCTCCATCGACAAAACTCACTTTTTGCCCGACAGGATAACTGCCAACATAAAGATGAGATCGAACATGGTCATCCACGGAAACCAATTTATAAACTTCGGAACCAACAATAATGCGGTCATCATGTTTTACGTTTGCCCTCATTGCATCAGATAATGACGGAGGGACTTTCATGTCACGAAGAGATCTGGAACGATAGTCATCATTCGCGGACGATTCCTTTTTCTTTTTTCCAAACCCAAACAAACCCATATCAAACCTCATAAAAACATATAACAAACAATAAAAAACTTATTTTTTCTTACTTATGATACGAAAGGTTCCGAACTCTGTTCTGAACTCCCCTTTTTCTGGACATCAAGAAGGGCACGAACGGATTCACGTCTACTTTCCGGAGCCTTTCTATAAGCTATGATTAGTTCCCTTTCAAACTCAGAAAGAGTGATATCGTCATTAGATTCCCAACCCATAATATAAGCAGGGCTGCAGGAAAAGAGCTTAGAGTAACCGATAAGAATTTCATAAGGTATTGATTTGATGGCCCCAGATTCATATCTCTGAGCGGTTGCTTCTGTAAGCCCCAAACGCGAAGCAACATCTTTTAAAGTCAGCATGCTTGAAAGTCTTAATTGTTTAATGCGATCGTTCCAAATCATAATGAATTCCTCCTCTCAAATATGAAGATACTATATTAAAACGTATAATGCAAATGTTTTTGCATTTTTTGCAAGTAGGGTATTGCATACACAAAAAAGATATGATACTTTAAACTTACGGAATCGGTAAGTTTCAGGAAAGGAGGGTAATATATGTACGAAGTCGATACAAAAGAATTGAAGATCGCGATGGTAGAAGCAGGCATAAAAAATATAACTGAACTATCAAAAGCTTCTGGAGTAAATAGAAATACTACTGCCGAAGTAATATCCGGAGAGATCTATCCTTCGAGCATGGTTATGGCCAGATTTGTTGCAGCGCTTGGTATTGGCGCTGAAAGAGCCGGAAGAATTTTTTTTAAGCAAAAACTTACGGAATCGGTAAGTTAATTGTTAAGAGGAGGCGCGAAATGTACAAAACCAACGCTGAACTGGCAGCGGATTACCGGATATCGATCAGGACCGTTGATCGGATCCTATCGGATATCCTTCGGCCGCGCCTGGGAAAAAGGTACGAACCGGATGCCGAGATCTTCATAGGGAATCGGTGCCGGATTGATACAGAGGCTTTCCATGATGCTGTAGTGCATCGCAGAGAGCTGGAAGTAGGACTGCTGTAAAGCAATATGAAAGGAGAACAATATGACCAAAGTAGTTTTGTATCAGGATGGCGAAATCGTCCAGGAACTGGAAGGCGAGTACGCATGGGGAGCGATCTTGGACAAAGAACAGACCGGCTCTTTTGCGATAGGAAGGATTGATGCGACGATCCTTCCGATCAGGATGGCAATCGTGTGCGCGGAACTGCTGCTCGAGACATTCGGAATCAAAAGAGGGACCCCGGCAGTATTTATGCTGAAAAGGCTGTTTGAGCTTGCGGTAGAAGAAGCATTTGAAAGAGAGCCTGATGACAAAGAGACAGTGAGCGCTGTCGTAAAGAAAGTGGAAGACGATGAATAAGGAAGTACTCGAAAAGATGCGCGAAATGGAGGATATACTCCTCGCCGCGCTCAAAAGCAGATTGAAGGAAGTGTCCGGAAATTATGCCGTGACGCCGAACACGATGAAAGCAGCGGAGATCCTCGTGGATCTGTTCCGGATTGAAGCTGCCGTAGACGAAGAGCAGGCGCCGCTCGATAAGTGGGAGACGATAGACGATATCCACATGACGGATGAAGATCCGGAAGACCTGGCGGAAGAAACGTATCCCATGGAAAACAAATTCTACATAGTGAGGGCGCTGGAAAAGGCGATCAAGATGACGCGGGCCGGCGACGCGGTAGATGACCTCATTTACGATCATAAGCATGAGATGGTAATCATCAACTTCCGGAACGGATACTCAAAGCATGTAAATGTTGAATGCGACAGCGGGATCGCGATGATCCGCGACATCTGTAACGCATTCTGAAAGGAGGGGAGACGCGATGCAGACCACAACTGCCGAGTGCCCGTATTGCGGGCAGATACGGACCGTGATGATCCCGGACGACCTGGATCCGCAGGAAGAGCTATATTGTGCGCAGCTGGAGGCGATCGCCTCATGCAACTGCACGCAGGGGGCAGCGGCCCGGAATAAGAATAAGATCCTAAGTATCGCTGAAGACCACATAGAAGACGTGCTGCGGGCGGCGCATCCGGATGCGGCAGATCTCTTTCAGGAGGCAAAGGAAGCGGTATACGACGGAAGGATCAGGAAACTGAGTGTCAGGGAAGGCAGCGGAGGGAAGGCCGAACTGAAGCGGACGAAGGATGGCATATCCGTATCATTTGAAAAGACAAACAAGAAAGAATTGTCAACATGATTATAGAGGGGAGCATATCATGAGGGGAACAAAATGGGAGAATACGAAGAATGCCGCGATCGCGATCCTGATCGGGATCCTTGCGGCGATATCAATCACCTGGAGGGACAAATTCTGCATGGTAGGGGGAGGATACGTGATAGCGCAGGTCATATGGGTATTTCTAACCGCGTATGACGAGATCCTCCGAAAGCGTGGAAGGAGAAAACATGGAATTGAAGCGTGATATCGACTGCATCACGCAAAGCGACATCCAGTATTTCCGTGACCGGTGTCCGATCGGACAGGAGCTGAAGTGCATGACGTTCAAAGAGACGGACGTGACCGCTCACGGGATACTGGAGACGCCGGCAAGGTGCACCGTCCTGCACAAGGGAAAGCACATAGCCGTGACGGACATAGGATCGATGCAGTGGGCACTGCTCACGATATGGAACAAAGGCAAGCTCCGCGAGTGGCAGTACATGGAACAGAAGGTAAACGAAATAAGAGGTGGATTATGAAAACAGCGTATATCTGCAGCCCATACCGGGGCGATACGGAGAAAGAAGAGTCAGAGCATATCGCATATGCGGTCAGCCTGCTCGAATACGTTCTGGCATCCGGCCGGATCGCTCCGATCGTCCCGCATCTTTATTTTCCGCAGGTCCTTGACGATGATCTGCAGGGAGACAGAGAGATCGCGCTGAAATGCGCCCAGCATCTCCTGAAGGGATGCAACATGATGATTTGCGGGGCCCGCTTCGGGATATCTGAAGGGATGCATAAGGAAATTGAGATCGCCATGGAAATGAATATTCCTATTATATGGATCGACGCGAAACCTTCGATGCTGATCGGGATCATAGACGCGCATGAGAACGCGGAAGAGGTCCGGAAGATGAAGAAGGAAGTCGATCGGATATACGGGGACAAATAAAAAGCAGCTGTCGGCTGCCGTTCCGATCAGTCTGCTTTTTGTGAGAGACGCGAATCCCTGTGCTACATATTATAGCACAGTGAAAGAGGAATCTCAAGCGTTTCTGGAGCAGACTGGTCAGAAGGCGAACCCTTTCCGGACTCGTTATGCGATAGTAACAAGTCACGGAAAACGGATTTTTAAAAATGAACTACATAAACTACGACTATGAAGCGGCTTACGTGGATCAGATCCGGGAGACGGAAAAGGAAGAGGAGATCCGGAGGCTGCCGGCCGGGAGCGTATACGCCCTGAAAGAGATCCGTGCGGGGACGCAGCTGGAGCTGGAGATTTATCCGGAGTTTCGGAGGATGTCAGAGGTTCCTCCGGAAGGAAGGAAGCCGAAGCGGGATAATTCCAAAGCCCAGAGGGACCTCAACGAAAAGAACGCGCGGAAGAACCTTGAAAGATTGATAAACGCCAATTTCAAAGAAGGCGATCTCTGGATCACGCTGACCTATGACGAGGAGCACCTGCCGGAAACGATGGAAGAGGCGGTCCGCAACATGCAGCGGTACGTGCAGCGCGTGAACTATCAAAGAAAAAAGAGAGGACTTCCGCCGGCAAAGTACATCTATGTGACCGAACACGATACGGATACCGCGGTCAGGTGGCATCATCACATCATCATGGACGGCATGATGGACCGGGACACCGTCGAGGCGTGCTGGAAGCTCCGGAGCCGGAACACGATAAAGAAGATCGTGCCGGATGACGATGGTCTTTCCGGGATGGCAAAGTACATCACCAAAGACTATAAGCGCAAGAAGCATGAGCGGCGATGGAACGCATCGAAGGGTCTGAAAAAGCCGGATATTAAAACGGTCCACTATAAACGGCCGAAGGGCGGGAGCTCTCCGGAAGCAAAGAAGGCAAAAGAGCGCCGGATCCGCGCCTATGTAAGCAGGATGCTCCGGGACCAGGGCGAAATAGAGCAGATCTGTAAAGACTGGTATCCGGAATATACCTTCAGCAAAGCGGCGGTCTTTTTTAACCAATGGAACCAACAATATTACATACGAGCAAGAATGAGGAGAAACAAACATGACACTGCAGGAAATAAAGACGATCGCCCTGGAAAACATATTTCCGCATCCGGACAATCCGCGGAAGGATCTCGGCGATCTCACGGAGCTGACGGAAAGCATAAAGAAAAACGGCGTGCTGCAGAATCTCACGGTCATGCCGGGACACTACGAGGGCGACGAGTGGAAAAAGGACGGATACACGCTCCTGATCGGACATCGGAGAGCGGCAGCGGCCAGGGCGGCGAAGCTGATCACGGTCCCGTGCACGGTGACGCACCTGCTGAACCGGAAAGAGCAGGTCGCGCTCATGCTCGAAGAAAACATGCAGCGGACGGACCTGACGATCCAGGAACAGGCGCAGGGATTCCAGATGATGCTGGATCTTGGCGATACGATAGATGATGTTGCCAGGAAGACGGGATTCTCAAAACAGACAGTGAAGCACCGGATCGAGATCGCGAAGCTGGATCCGGAAGCGATCGCGAAGGCGGAAGAAGACGGATGCTACCAGATATCGATCTCCGATTATTTGAAACTGGAGAAGCTGCCTTCGGTGGAGATGCGGAACGAGGTTTTGCGGGATGCCAGGGACGGCCGGCAGCTTGATTACAAGATCAAACAGAAGCTGCAGCAAATTGAGGACGAAAGTAAACAGAAGATCATAACGGACAAGCTGAAAGAGATCGGGATCAAAAAAGGACCGGCCAATCTCTACAGATGGACGCCCGGATACTCCCAGGAGTTTTTCGTTCCGCTCGAAGACGCGGAAAAAAAGATCACGGCTCCGGGAAAACCGGAAGAGTGCGTGTACGGCGTCGGATATGACGGAGTATATGTCCTGCGGAAAGAGAAGGGAGAAAAGAACAGCCCGAAACAGCTGTCAGAATTTGATTTAAAAACAAATTATAACCGGAAGCGTGCAAAGCAGATGCGGGAGATCCAGAAGGAAATGGACGCGAAACGCAGATCCTTCGCGCTCCGGATCGCGAACATGGACGTCATGCCGGCGCCGGAAGATCACGTCCGCGGGATCCTTGAAACATTATTTGACATCATGATGTCGGTCGATACGTGGATCGGAGAGAATGGCCTCATGGCATACCATGCACAGAAGGAACTGTGGGAGATGGCTGAGGAAGAAAAGGACGCGGAGCGGAAAGTCATCCGGAGCATGTCAACGATAGGGAAGGCGGTCATGTGCGTAGACCGAGCTTTCCGGGTGAGAGGCGGCACGGATGCTGAAGTGCTGTTTGATCATGAGGGAAAGACGAAAGAAGATAAGCTGAAGCAGCTGAAACGGTTCTACGATGAGATCCTGCACAAAGAATATGGATATGTGCTGGATGAGCAGGAGAGATCGATCCTGGACACAACAAATGAAGTCTATACGACATGGGAAGAGATCCGGGACGATGTCATGTCCGGCAAGATGAAGATATGATTGATGTTATGCACATAAAATCGTTTGTGCCAATGGACAAGATAGAACCGAATACGGCAGCGGTCACGACACCGAAGCACGGCAAGCGGATCATAACTCTCCTGGGAGAGGATCCGCGCCGGCAGCGGTACATAATGGCAGCGGGCAAGGACGGTAAGATCTATCACATCCGGAAGGAAGATCTGTATTTTCTTCTGACAGGGAGGAAACCATGAAAAGAATATGGGCAATCATATTGACTGCGACAATGGCAGCGGCACTCACAGCGTGCGGATCTCCGAAGCTGTTCCAGAAGGCCGACGCCATCGAAAACCCGAACCGATTCAGAATCGAAGCGGGCGGGACGATGATCGGCGTGGCCCTAGTGACGGATCGTGAAACGGGAGTGCAATATCTCATGAATACCAGCTCCGGGGAAATAATAGTACTCGTAGACAAGGACGGCAAGCCGTGGCTGGCGAACGGATGGAGGGATTATGGCGAATGAATACAGGAGCCGAGTTTATACAGACCGACCGGCTTATGCAGATTATGACTCTCCGGAGAAGTTCCAAGAAATAATGGGGATCATAATGACACGGCTTAGACAACATCCAAAAGCTATATGCTCGTATTCTGGCGGAGCTGATAGTGACATTATGATTGATCTGATTGAAACCGCCCGGAAGATTTCGCCGTCACTGCCAAAAGTAAAATACGTGTTCTTCAATACCGGCCTTGAAATGAAAGCGACAAAAGACCATGTAAAAGAGCAGGCGGAGAAGTACGGCGTTGAAATCGAGGAGGTGAGGCCAAAGGTAAACATTGTCAATGCTACTCGTAAATATGGCCAGCCGTTTGTTTCAAAGATAATGTCCTCCGGGCTTGATGAGTGGCAGAAAAAAGGCGTTCCGCTTTCAATCGCAGACGAATATGAAGCTGCCGAGGACAAGGCTGCAAAGCGCCAAGAACTTAGAGAGAGATACCCGAAGTGCGAATCTTTAATCAATTTTATATGCTGCTGTAATGCTAAAGGAGAGCCGCGGCCAGATATACAGCTTGTCATTAATTCATCAAAGTACATGCGTGATTTCATCAATGAATATCCTCCGGAGTTCAAGATTAGTGCTAAGTGTTGCGACTATTGCAAAAAGCAGGTAGCCCACAGAGTACAGAAGTATTACGAAATGATTATCACAGGAGAACGCAGGGATGAAGGCGGTATGCGGTCGGTTCCACGCAAAGGGGATCTAAACAAAACAATGTGCTTTTCGGAAACATCCTCCGGGCAGTACAGATTAAGGCCGCTATATTACGTCAGTGACAAAGACAAAGAGTGGTATAAAGAACGCTTTGGTATCCGATACTCTGATGCTTACGAAGTTTACGGGCTGACAAGAACCGGCTGCTGTGGCTGCCCTATATCTTACAAGGCTGTAGATGATTTGAAGCTCATCGGGAAATATGAGCCGAACGTAGTTAAGGCGGCATGGAACATTTTTGGGAACAGCTACCGATACCGGCAGAAGTACAACGAATACAAGGCCCAGAGGATGGCAGAAGAAGAACTTATACCGGGACAAATGAACATTTTTGATTTCTTGGGAGGCTAACAGATGGACGATGAAATGTACTGGGAACTACTCGAAGAACAGCACGCCCACGACGTAGTAATTAGCGGAGCGATGGAAGGAGGCGAAGAGGATGAGCGATCTGATTGAAAGACAGGCGGCGATTGATGCGCTTGAGTGGACATGGGCAGGGAAAGCGGCGTTTGATGCAATTAAGAACCTGCCCTCCGCACAGCCAGAACGCAAGACGGGGCGGTGGATATATGGAGAAAATGATGGACAGGACGGATGGTATTGTTCTGAGTGTAAAGGCTTTATCCCTTGGGATTATGATTTTTACGGATTAAACAATATTGATTTTATTAAGGATTTCAAGACTTGTCCGTTCTGCGATTCGAAGATGATTTCATGCACAGGCTCAGAGAATATGGAGAGGTAAAGAACGATGACTGATACAGAACTTAAAAGACAAGAGGCAATATGTGAAGTCGCTGGTGTTGATGATATAGGCGAACTGTCCGATGGCTTCCATACGTTCAATAGTTTGTATGAACAGAGAATGATTCTGTTTGCGGCTCTAGTAAAAGCATATAAGGATAGGGCATGGAAATCCTATCGGCATGAGGATGGTGAATATTGTTTCGGCGGCGGTTGGTTCATTGTTGGGATTGACACACCAGAGGGCGGCTATACATATCACTACGAAAACAAGTATTGGGATATGTTTGATTGTATTGATCTCCCAAGGGGCAAGCATTGGGATGGACATACTGATGATGATGCTGATACAAGGCTGATGTCATTGGAGCCAGAACAGCGGTGGATTCCGTGGAGCAGTGGAAAGTTTCCAGAAGAGTCTGGAACATATACTGTCACTGCGTATGATGGGGCAACTAAGCGGGTAACATACGCAAAATATCAGAAACGGTTGAAACGGTGGGAACTGACAGGAGCGAGGGCATATTGGCGGGTGCTTGCATGGAGGCCATTACCAGAGCCGTACAAGGCAGAAAGGCGGGAAGAATGATTACTATATCATGGGATCAACTGAGCGAGCACATTGAAAAAGGCGACCTGAAAGAGTGGCTGAACGATGCGCGGCAAGTGGACAAACAGAGACAGTTTGAAGAAGACATAAAGGGCCATCGGGAAGAAGGTGAGCAGAGTGATGCTGATTTGAGAGGAGGCAAACAATGAAATTCATAATCGCTTCAATCATCATCTTCGGAGGCATCTTCACATGGACGATCTGGAGCATCGCAAAGACCGTGGGCGAATACGACCGCGAGGAAGAGGAACGGATGCGGCGGGAGATCTACGGATATCCGAAAGAAGACAAAGAATGCTCCCGAGGAGGGATGAAGGATGATGGAAGATCTGAAGAAGGTGGCGCTTGAACTGCTGCGGAAATACCAGGAAGAAAAAGAGAAGCAGCTGCTGGCGATACGACTGTCAGCGATCAACGGAGAAGAAAGAAGTAAAGCGAAGATGCTGAAGGCGAAACTGGACAAAGAGATCCGGAAGTACGAGAAGCTTATAGGCGAAGCGGGAGGAGGAAAAGATGAGCAGGTGTAAATCATGCGGTGCGGAGATCATCTGGCTAAGGACGAAAGCGGGGAAGCCGATGCCGTGCGATCCGAAGCCGATACTGTATCGGCCGGATCCAAAAGGAGAGCAGACGTATGTAAATGAATCCGGGATAGTTTGCAAAGGAACACCGGACACGGAGTCGGATAGGACGGGATACATATCTCACTTTGCCACATGCCCTAACGCTTTCATGCACAGGAGAAGATGATGAACGCGGAGCAGAAGAAAGAATGGTTAAGCCGATACCGGCAGGCCAGATACGCGGAGCAAGAGATCGCCCTGGAGATCGAGCAGCTGGAGGGCCAGTTCATCATGCCGGCACGACCGCTTGACGGAATGCCGCACGGATCCGGCGGGACAGATCTGTCCGGATTTGCGGCAGCCTATGATAAACTCCGGAGCCAGCTCATGCGCCAATATGATCGGCGGCTGGAGATCTACCGCGAGATCGTAGATGTGATCGAAAGGTCAACGGGGCTGAACGAGACGGAGCGGTCAGTCCTCCGATACCGGTACATCTTATGCATGAGCTGGGAAGATATTGTGGAGCAGATCCACATGGAGCGCTCCTGGATCCTGCGAATCCGGAACAATGCGGTCGATAAGCTGTCGATAAAAAAGCGACAGAAAACGACATAAGGGATATGTTATGTTATACATGAGCAAATCGGCAAGGCTAAGAGTCGTATTGTTTCCTCACATTAGGCAGGACCGTCGAGCGGGCGGGCCTGCTTTTTATATGCACATGGACAGGATAAGAGCAGGCGGGACGGATCCGTTCTATCTGTCGCCGAGGTGGCAGCGGACAAGAAAGATCATCCTGGTAAAGGCAAAGTATATAGATCAGCTTAGAATCCGTGAAGGCGTACAGACGGAGGCGGATACAGTCCATCATATCTTTCCACGGGAACAGTATCCTGAGTATCAGTGGGAGAGATGGAACATGATAGCCGTATCGGACAGAACGCATAAGCATCTGCATAAACCGGACGGAACGCTGTCGGCAGCGGGACAGAAGCTCCTGGATGAGACGGCAGAGATGGAAGGGATACCGACAAGCAGGACGATACTGATCATCGGACTTCCGGGAACAGGAAAGAGTACAGAAGCGAAGCGGATGCTGCTCGGCGGGATCTGCTATGATCTGGACGCGTTGGCTGCAGCGCTGAGGCTTAGACGTCCGCATGAGGAAAGACACGAAGCATCGCGCCGGATGGCGAACGGTATGCTCAGATATTTCCTGGCATCTGCCAGAAGATACAGCGGAAGGGTGATAGTGATCCGGACGGCGCCGACGATAGACGAAGCATCCGAGATAGATCCGGATGAAGTTGTTATATGCCGGAAAAATCTGCCGGCCATCAAAAATAAAAATGGAGCGGCGATCGACCTGGAAGTGATGGAGACGAGGATAAAGGATATCGAAGAATGGGCAGAAGCTTCCGGACTGGAGGTGCGGAAGGTATCC
>JAFWIM010000070.1 GCA_017514845.1 Lachnospiraceae bacterium | reverse complement strand
TTTTACGTTTGTTCTGCCGGCTCCTCCATCTAAGTAACAGTTCAGACAGGCTGTTTGCATAGTTCGTTTCCGGCAGCAAAGCATCCATCTTCGTGAGAAAAACATTGTAGGTCCTTCCCTGTGAGATCAAAAAGCTTTAGCCTTTTTTAGCTCACAGAAAGGACCTGCGTTTTTCGATGAAGATGATGCTTGGTGCCGGCTCCAGATGCTTTGTTGCAGCCTGTCTGAACTGTTATCACTCAAAGAATCGTGTACAAACTTCCGTTGAAATCAATAAGGCCATCCTGCTTCATTGCGGACAGCTCCCTCGCCAGAGCGCTCCGGTTCACGCTCAGGAAGTGTGCCATCTCCATTTTATTCAGCGGGATCATGATCTTTCGGTTATCCGGAGTTCCCTTTCCAATATTGTAAATCGACAGCGCGTCCTGAAGATAGGCCATGATTTTTCCCCTGATCGTGCTCCTGGACAGGATATCGATCTTGCGGATCAGCATCGCATTCTTTCTGGTCACGCAGTCAAAAAGATTGATGATCAGTCTTCTGTGGAACGGGCAGTTGTTCCTGCAGGTATTGAGGACCCTGCTGACCGAAAGATACATGATTGTGCATTTCGTCATCGTCTTATAGCTGGCTGCCAGAATCCGTTCCCGCGACAGGGCGGATGTCTCGCCGAACACGTCCCCCTCTGTCAGGTAGGCAATGAGGCTCTGATGCCCATGCTCATCCTCCTTGACGATAGCCACCTTTCCCTCAAGAATCAGACCGGCACAGATGACATCGTCCGTGTCCAGCATAACAAAGGAGTTTTTATCGTGTTTTTCAATCCTTGCCCCGACACAGTTAAGCATCGCTTCCAGATTAGAAGCGTCTATCCCCTGGAACAGAGCATATTCTCCCAATCTTGGATAAAAAGCCGCTGTGGCGACATCGTTATATTTTGCCATAAATAAACGGGGTGTTCTGCGATATACGCGGAGGACGCCCCTCACCATCCCTTCTCTATGTAACTCATTGTTTATCCGAGCGATCAGGCGCGAAGCGCCCGCCTAAGTATTCTTCGTAATCCTCTTCCGTATTAATGTTCAGGATCATGCGCTCGTATACAGAACCTTCGAGGTCAACATACAGAATCCTCAGTTTTGCGAGCGCATCCCTGACTCTGAGGCTGCCCTCTTCAAGCTGTGTCTTGAAAATGCGCGCAGCCCCCACACTGTAAACAGCCGCCAGCGGATGAACTCTGCCTCCGATGACCGCAACAGCTCCGTCATACAGATCAAACGGATTTTTTCTCTCATCACTGTTATCTGTGCAGCCGGCGAGATGTGCATACAGATATCTGTAAAGATCCGCCGTCGCATATGGCATATCGCAGGCCGCTGTCGCGACCGCCATCGCCCCGTCCTCCCCGGCTTTGGTCAGGACCGCATGCAGGCCTCCGCAAGGCCCGCAGCCCTTATACATGTCACGGACAATTTCGCATCCTGCAGCTTCCGACTGTACCGTATCCCCGTAGGAAATATAAACAAGGTCCGTGAACTTATGCATCTCTGCAGCAAGTCGTTCCGTAAATGTCACTCCCTCCGGAGTCAGCAGCATACCCTTGTGGTGCCCGGCCATCCGTGAGCTCCTGCCTCCGGCCATGACAGCCGCAGCCATTTTCATATCTCCGCCCATAGACTGTCAACCCCCTATACTGACCATCTGGGACTCCTCGGTGACATATTCCTTCTGCTCAAAACAGTGCTGCGCGGGCTTTTCCATGATTGCTTCGGCGATTGCCCTGCGGATCATGTCATCAGTCCCGGCATTTCCGTCCGGCTTCGATCCGGCCGCGGCTCCCCGCAGTATCGGCATAAGGTCGACCGTATCGCCGTAGCAAAGACACGGTTTGAGCATTCCCCTGCTGGTCAGCCGTATCCGATTACAGCTCGCGCAGAACTTTCCGTGAATGGCGTTAATGAGACCTATGCTTCCCTTCCAGCCCGGCACGTGGTAATAGACAGCCGGCCCGTTTCCGTGAATATCCTCCACAGTCTCAAGATCCGGCCACCGGGTCTTCATTTTCTCAAAGAGCTCTCTGCCCGATACGCCTCGGCAGTTTTTACCAAAGCCGATCGGCATCATCTCTATAAATCTGACATCCAGCCGATTCGTTCTCGCAAGGAGCGCTATGTGCTCCCACTCATCTTCGTTCACGCCGTTCTGAAGTACCGCGTTCAGTTTAACCCTGATCCCTGAATTGATCGCTCTCCCTATGTTCTCCATCACGGCGGACAGTTCATTTTTTCCGGTGATCCGCTCATATCTGTCGGCGTCAAGCGTATCCAAACTGATGTTGATACCGTCAATTCCGGCAGAGATCAGCTCCTCAAGGTACTGTCCGAGCAGAACACCGTTCGTCGTCATCGTGACCTGCTCTATCCCCGGGATGCGCTTCATCTCCCGGATGAGCGTGACACATCCCTTCCGGACGAGCGGTTCACCGCCGGTCACTTTAAACCTGGTGATTCCCAGTTCCACTGCTGCGTTACATATCCTGAGTATCTCCTCGTAAGTCAGAATATTCTCCATCGACGTCAGAGTGATCTCCTGCGGCATGCAGTATGTGCAGCGCAAATTACACCTGTCCGTGATCGATATTCGCATATAATCGATTGTTCTGTTATAACGATCTTTCATGGATTATTTTCTGCCTTCACTTTCTCCGGATATAGAAGATCGGCAATCTCACCGATCTGTTCAAGTCCCAGGACTTTCTCCCCAAAAGAGCCGCTCTCAAGATCCGTGACGACGAGGAACCTGCCCTCCGGATTGGAGACGGGGGTATCAGAGATTTCTTTCCTCACCACCTCTATTTTGGGAAGAGAGGAATTCTTGAGTCCCTCGACCAGAATGAGATCCGCGTCCGGAAACAGAGATACGAGCTCCCTGACCTTCTCTTTCTCCCATTCTGCCCTGTCAGGTTTACGCCTAAGTTCCTGCCTGTGGACAAAAATTCTGTTATCGGAAAATACAGCCGTCCCGTATGCTCCGGCCTCATAAAACCGGCTGCTGTCCGTTCCGGGAACATCGCAGGTAAAGTCATGCCCGTCGTGCTTTATCACCGCGGTCCTGACGCCTCTTGCGGCATATTCCCGTATCAGTTTCTCAATCAGTGTTGTCTTGCCGGAATTTTTGACTCCGCAGACGGCACACACAGACGTCAAAGCAGTACCACCTCCACAGTCTCCCCGGGCTCTATCTTCTCGGTCCCGGCAGGTATCACAATCATACAATTGCAGCCGATCATGGAGGAGAGCACGCCGGAATCATTGGACCCTGAGGAACTCACACGGCCGTTTTTATATACGCCGCGCACATACCGGGTAACCGGACTTCTCTTCGGGTAACCGTTCTCGTACACGGCGGTCTCCGTTCTCAGTTCCAGGTCCGAACGTCCTGACATGACGGCAAGGACCGGTCTGACCAGAAGGTGCAGATTCGCGACAGCCCCATACGGATTTCCGGAAAGGGCAATGAGCAGCTTTCCGTTATACTTCCCGCAGAGTGTCGGCATGCCGGGTTTCAGGCGGACCTTCCAGAAAAGCTTTTCCGCTCCAAGGATGTCCAGAACATCATGCATGATGTCTTTCTTGCCGACCGAAACTCCACCGGTCGTGAGAATAATGTCGGCACGGTCCGCGTTCTCACGGATGAAGGCACACGCCCGCTCCGGCTCGTCGTCCATGAGCGTGCCGGCTGTGACCTCGATGTCCCACATGCGAAGCTGAGCATTCAGCATATGCAGGTTGGAATCGTAAATCTGTCCGGGCTTTAGCGCCCTGCCGCGACAGGCGAGCTCCGAGCCCGTTGACATGACAAGCGCTCTGAGCTTCCTAAAGACCCGGATTCGCTCAATTCCCATGCCTGCAATCACACCGATCTCCGCAGCCCCCAATCTCATTCCCGCCCTCATGATCAGGCTTCCTTTTTTATAATCTTCACCCGCGAAGCAGTAATTCTGCCACGGCCGGAGAGACCTTAATACGCGGACGGTCTCCATCCCATAATCCGTGTCCTCCTGCATGATGATGCAGTCCGCCCCTTCAGGTATAGGCGCCCCGGTCATGATCCGCACAGCACATCCATCTGTTACCCTGCTCTCACAGAAGCCTCCCGCAAAAACTTCATCGATGACTCTCAGCGATACCGGCGTCTCCCTTGACGCGCCCTCCGTATCCGCGGACCTCAGGGCATAGCCGTCGAGCGGTGATCTCGGAAACGGCGGCTGATCGATCGGGGCGTATATCTCCTGCGCAAGAACACGCCCCGGTGCCTCGTCCACCGGTATCGTTTCTGTCTCATTTATTTTCAAGCAGTTCGACCGCAGAATATCCACAGCCTGTGATAACAAAATTGATTCCATTCTATCATTCTCCATCGTCTCCGCCAGGGTGTCTTCGTTTCGTGCAAATGCAGCCGGGGTCCCGCCCCACACCTGCACAAACTTAAAGGGGCAGGATCCGCCTGAGAAGACGGACCACACCCCTGCATTTTCGTGATGGCGCATGCAAATGCGCGCATGCCACACATACAGGCAGTTCTCCGATTCCTTCTCAAACACGGAAAGTCGCGCAGTTTCCCGCGTGGCTCTTGCGCAGATACAGCGCCGGGCCGGAGCCGGACTGCCTGCGGCCGGCTGTCGGGTCATAGCCGCCGGACCGCATTTTCTGCGATCCGGTCCGCGTTAGACCCGGCAGCTTGGAACAGCCGAGCTGTCTATTAACTGTGATTATACTATAAACTTTTAGTAAATCGCGATCTCCGCTCGCAAAATCCGGTGCGGAATTCGCGCTAACGTCAGTCTCTGTCCTTCTTCTTGAAGAGCATTCTGCTCAGCATGACAAGAAGGTAGAATACAAGGCCGGATGTCAGGAAGATCTGAAGCCCTGCCAGCTGCCCTACCGCAGTTGCAAGACCGCTGCCTGCCTCCGTGAGGTATCCCGCCATCTTCTGCGAGGCCACGATGCCGATCGCCATCGGGAAAGTGAGTCCCGCGTACCCCGGA
>JAFWIM010000069.1 GCA_017514845.1 Lachnospiraceae bacterium | reverse complement strand
GATCACACATAATGAGGATCCGTGGATGGAAGCGAGAAAAGGATATGGAGACAGCATTCCTTCCAGTGAGCTTCTGCCGAAAGAACGGATCATGAAGTATTATATCCTTATAAACCAGAAATACGGCATAGACACGGAGGATGGTCTTCGGACATATATCCATGACATGCTTGATAAAGCATCATGATCCATAATACAAGTCCAGGGCAGGCTATTGAACGAAAATGCACCTTCCTTTGGAGCTGCAAAGAATTCTAAAACAGCATCTTTGGTTTCAATTGTGATTCCGGTATACAATGTCAGCAGTTATCTTGCGGAATGCTTTTTTGGCAAATAGAACATATGTGGGAGAACTATTCCGGTTTTTCCGGAGAAGAGAAGGGTGCTGCGGCAAATATCGTATCAGAGATGCGCAGATTCTCAACGGAGCATTTCCGTCAGGTTATGAAGGGAACAAATTCGAAACGTTTGAAAGCAATCTGTCTGGTTTCACAGTCAAGTTCCCCGCTTATGATGTGGTTTTGCTTTTGGGGAGGTAAATTGCTTCGGATAATAAGAAATATCGGTAATGGATATGAAAAGATGGTAGAGACGGAGCCATCGACTGAATCGTAATACAGACGTAGGAAAGTGCACAAGAAAAATCCCGCCTTTCGAGAGGTCGAATGTAACAGTACAGCCGTAAGGGAGGCTGGATGTACAAAGGTCTCGCTAACGAGACAGTTATTTAGTAAGGAGGTTTTCGTGGGAAAGAATAATGATTCCAATGTAATTTCAAGGGCCTATATCGACAGCTTAACAATCGAGCAGAGACTGATTGATGCTGTTCTGCCTTCGCCGAAAGCGAGGATCCTGGGCAAGGCGTTTGCTACTCCCATCATGAATGCAGCGTTTTCGTTCCTTGCAGCTTCGCATCCGGGTTATCCGGCGGAAATGGCGAAAGGCTTCAGACAGGCGGACGCTCTCAACATGTGGGGCATGAGCAATGATGAAGAGATGTCTGCCATTTACGCGACCGGAGCAGATACGATTGAGATCATCAAGCCATTCAGGCAGGAGGATGACATATTCCACAGAATTGAATTCGCGATTGCCCATGGCGCTTTTGGCGTCGGTATGGACATTGATCACGCATTCGGCAAGAGCGGCGATTATGATGATGTTGCAGGATACATCATGGAGCCAAAGACTGTGCAGCAACTTACGTCCTATGTCAAGGCGGCCGGAAACCTTCCTTTCGTCGTGAAAGGCGTGCTGAGCGTCTCTGACGCATGCAAATGTGCGGAAGCCGGCGCAAAAGCCATTGTAGTTTCACACCATCATGGCATTTTTGACGGAGCTGTGGCACCGCTTCGGATTTTGCCGGCAATCAGGGAAGCTGTCGGCGATAAGATAGAAATCATTGTGGACTGTGGATTTGAGTCCGGTCTAGATGTGTTCAAAGGTCTGGCTCTCGGTGCAAACGCGGTCAGTGTGAGCAGGCATATCCTGGCAAAGACCTACGAGAGCGGCGCTGACGGAGTTGAAAAGGAGATTCGCAAGATGACCGGAGAGTTGGTTTCTGTGATGGGAAGATGCGGATTTGCAACTGTGGACAGCATTGACGATTCGGTGATCTGGAAATAAGCAGGGATATTGTGGTGAAATTTTCGGCGAACCGGAAGTGAGCTGGGAAGCCGCACTGAGGTAAAGATTTTGATAAAGAAAGCCCGGACGGATTGCAGCTCGTGCAGCATCCGCCCGGGTTTTTATCATAATTATGTAAGTCAAAAGACTCTGTTCCCGCGCATGTGTCCTTATTTTCTGCCCGAAAATCTTACAGGAATTTACTGCTTAATAAATTTCGCGTCGTGGGCAGAGATGCCGGCTTCGTCCGTGACATAGCGTTCCGCTTTCATATGCAGATCATATTTTTCGCGAAGTCTTGCAATCTCACCCATCATGGGCGAAGCGTGATGCACGTCGATGGCTTCCTGGTCCTTCCAGCTGTCGATAAGAAGTACCGTTTCGGGGTCGTCCATAGGGAAGAAGTAAGCATACTTCTCGTTTCCGGCCTCAGCTCTGATGGCACCGGCGACTCCGCTGCTTTCCATCTCCTCGGCAAATTTTCTTGCGTTTCCGTTCTCTCCTGTGTAGTAAAGGTTCAGTGTGATACTCATGTCATTCTCCTTCTGCTTTCTTGTGTGCTTACTCTGCATAGTCAGTGTATCATTATCATCATAGGCCGAATTCATCGACTGGATGTACGCATTATGACCGGGGACCCGCATGAACAATGATAACGCGGAATCCGGGTCAGGTACTTATATCCCCTGATTTCAGAGGAGTCTGATCAGGCAGGAATAAGTGAGCTCGTAAATTGACTGATAAATATAATCTACCCCTGCTTCTGCCATAGCAGCCTTCTGCTTGTCGGTGACGGTGGTGTACGGATAGATTCCGAACATAAAGGGGAAGAAAATATAGATGAAATTTCGGATATCCTGTTCGCTCATGTCAGGACGGAACTTTTTGAGCAGCCTTTTGACGTTCGTAAGTGATGCTCCGTAAGCCTTTTTGAATGAGATGAGGAGCTCCGGCCGGCTGTTCTTCTCCATATCATAGTTATTCATTGACAGAAGCTTAAGGAGTTGAGCACGATGCTCGATGGATACGGCAATCTTGTCCGCCAGTTCTTTATCGGAAAGAGCCTCATTTTCTTCCAGGATGGAAACCAGTTCAAGGTTCCATCTGTCATATTCGCGCTCGTAGAGCGCGAGAAATATCTCTTCCTTTGTCTGAAAGTAATTGTAGATGGATGTCCTGGTAAAAGTAGTCACTTTTCCGATTTCTTTCAGAGTGATGTCTTTAAAACTCATTGTCTGATAGAGCTTTTCGCATGCGTTTATGATCTCTTCCTTTCGCGCAGCGGTCAGTTCAGGTGATCCTTTTGGCATAAGTCCCCCGTGAATCAGCATTATTTTGACATAATGTCAGTAATTAAAATTTATCATTTGCAGCCTTAAGTGTCAATACGAAATGCGCGAAAAGAGAGACCTTCCGGCCTCTCTTTCCTGAAAAGAAGTATGGTTGGGATTCCGCATGGTGAATCGGAATACGCAATAAATTGACGGAGCCTTGACTGGATGAATTTAATCTTAACGGTCAGTTCTCGTAGATCGCTATCGACTCATACGGCCTGAGGGAGACCACGCTGCCTGACGGCTGATCCGGGTACGATGAGAGCAGAATCTTTTTGCCCTCAAGGCAGATCGGCTCCGAAAGCGTCAGCTCCTCACCTGCAAGACTGCATAAGACTGTCAGCTTTTCCTGACCGTAAGTACGCTCGTAAGCGAGTACGGAATCATGACCGGAGTCCAGATATCTGATCTGTCCGTCGGCTATGATTTCCATCTCTTTGCGAAGTCGGACCAGCTCCTTATAGAAAGCGTAGATGGAAGTCGGATCGCCTTCCTCCGTCTCGGCATTGATCGTGACGTGGTTGTCGGGGATGCCGATCCACGGAGTTCCCGTTGTAAATCCTGCTCCGGGTGTTCCGTCCCACTGCATGGGCGTTCTTCCGTTGTCGCGGGATCTTGCGGCGATGATGTCGAGAGCTTCTTCCTTCGATGTTCCGCCTTCTGTCAGAATGCGGAAGTAGTTCGTGCTTTCAACATCGCGGTACTGGTCAATATCCGTAAAGTAGGCGTTCGTCATGCCGAGTTCTTCGCCCTGATAGATGTAAGGTGTTCCCCTCATCAGGTGGATCAGCATAGCCAGGGACCTGGCGGATTCTTTCCAGTAGTTCTTGTCATCACCGAAACGGCTGACTGCTCTCGGCTGGTCGTGGTTGCACCAGAAGAGGGCATTCCATGCATTTGCCTCCTGCATGCCTTCCTGCCATTTCTTGAAGAGTGAGCGAAGTTCAGCGTAGTCCGGAGCTTTAAGCGCCCATTTCTGACCATTCTTGTAGTCGATTTTCAGATGATGGAACGAGAACACCATCTTGAGTTCTTTCTCATCCGGGTTCGCGTAGCGGACACAGTTGTCGAGAGAAGTCGAGGACATTTCACCGACGGTCATGTCACCGGCAATTCCTCCTGCCTCGACCAGCTCCTTGAGATACTGGTGAATTCTGGGACCGTCTGTGTAGAAGCGTCTGCCGTCGCCAATCGTGTCATCCTCGTACTTATCCGGCTTGGAAATAAGGTTGACAACGTCGAAGCGGAATCCGGAAACACCCTTGGCCTTCCAGAAACGCAGCACTTTGGCCAGCTCCGCCCTGACAGCCGGATTCTCCCAGTTGAGGTCGGCCTGAGAGACGTCGAAGAGGTGCAAATAGTATTTGCCCAAAGACGGGACATACTCCCAAGCGTTGCCTCCGAACTTGGATTCCCAGTTCGTCGGTGCGTGTCCGTCAACCGGATCGCGGAAAATGTAGTAATCCATATAGGTCGGATCGCCGGTAAGAGCCTTTTGGAACCACTCATGGTCGGTGGATGTGTGGTTGAAGACCATGTCGAACATGAGACCGATGCCGCGGTCAGCGGCTTCGCGGATCAGTTTATCCGCGTCATCCATTGTGCCGAACATGGGATTGATGCTGTAGTAATCGGCTACGTCGTAGCCGTTATCGTTCATTGGCGAGAGGAAGAACGGGGTGATCCACAGATAGTCGACCCCGAGATTCTTCAGATAATCAAGGCGGCTTATGATTCCGCCGAGATCGCCGATACCGTCGCCGTTAGAATCGCAGAAAGATTTAATATAAATCTGATAAACG
>JAFWIM010000068.1 GCA_017514845.1 Lachnospiraceae bacterium | reverse complement strand
CATGTGTCAGTTATAAGCAGTATGAGGGGATGCGAAATGACAGTAAAAGAAGCAAGGACTATAGCAGAGCAATATCACAGAAAACCAAACCCATCCGATGAGGATTTCTTCATCTTCACGGAGGCCATGGATTTTCTGATCAGAGAGCAGAATAATCCGAGGGACATGATGCACCTGGGAGGTGTCTACTATGGGCGGAGGGAGTTCGACCTCGCGCTCAAGTACTATGAGATGGCATCGACCTTCAACATAGACGCCGCTGACGAGTGTCTAGGATATATCTGGTATTACGGCAGGACCGGCGAGCGCGATTATGAGAAGGCCTTCAAGCACTATTCAAGGTCGATGGAGCGGGGCAATTATGTCAGCACCTACAAGGTCGCGGACATGTACAAGAACGGGTATTATGTGGAGAAGAACTTCGACAAGTATAAAGAGATCATTGAGAATCTCTATGAAGAACTGAAGGGGTATCTCGATCCGGATGCACCTATTCCGGAAGTCTGGACACGCCTTGCCCGGATCCGCAAGGATGAGGGGAAGCTGGAAGATGCAGCCAATCTGTATCTGCAGGCAAAGGACGTGCTGGCTGAGAGACTCAGATGGTCGGATTTCTTCGGCGACATCAACATTATGAAGTGGCTGATCGATGACCTTTACGAGATTATCGAGTTCGACCCTGAATATGTGGACTTTTTCGATCTGTATTACGTTCTCAAGCGGTCGTCCAGGATCACGTTCTATTACGGCGATGAGAAGCATACGATAGAGTCTCTCATCGAGGACGGCGTCTGCGTTGTCCGTTTTGATGACAAATGGTACCGCGACAGGGACGAGTTCCTTAAGAAAGCAAGGCTGGATGACCGGAAGCTGACATCGATTCACGACTATCTATATGGATTTGATGTTGACATGGGATGAGTTCTGCGGTTTTCCCGCGGATGTGACTTGCCGAAAGCAGTGAATGTCTGTAATTTCAACGTTGTCAACGATCGCTGCATGATGAATATTACTGTTATTATGAGGGGACTATTATAAATGGATATCATTAAAATCAAAAACGCCGACTATTCTCGGTACGAGGAACTTCTGCTGCGGAGAGAACAGCTGCGCAAGGAAGCGCGCATTAATCATGGTCTGTATGTGAAGGAGTTCGGGGATCTGCATTTGCAGATCTTTGAAAAGCAAGTTGCGTGTATCAGAAAAAAGAAGCTGATCGCTTATTATCAGGCTGCCATCAACCGCGGAGGTGCCATCAATCAGGCGGAAATTGACGCGATGCTGCAGCGGGAGATGGAGGAGTATCAGAAGCAGCTGGCCGCGATGGCGGAGGAGAACGATGCCGCCAAAAAGCTTTCGCGAATCACGGATCTTGACCTGCTAAAGATCAGAAGGATCTATCGAAGGCTGGCAAAGCAGCTGCACCCGGATATCAACCCGAAGACGAGCGAAATTCCGCAGCTTATGGAGCTTTGGAACGCAATCACGACTGCTTACAACTGCAACAATCTGGCAGATATGGAAGAGCTCGAGGTCATGGTGAAGAATGCTCTGGAAACGTTAGAAATCGGCTCCATGGAGATTGAGATTCCGGATCTTGATGCTAAGATCGAAGCAGTGGAAGCTGAAATTGAGCAGATTATTTCGACGGACCCGTATCAGTATAAATTCCTGTTGGCTGATTACGAGGCCGTGGAGGAGAAGAAGAAAGCTCTGGAGGAACAGAAGAAGAGCTATACTGATTATGAGAAGCAGCTTGATGAGGTAATCGAGGGGATTTTGAAAAGTGGGGTGAGAATCATATGGAAAATGAACTGAGCATACATAAAGAGGGGCTGGTATCGCTGGTCGAAAGTCACGACCTGGCGGATATAATCAAGCCGCTGACAAAAGAGATTCATCTGTTTGACTCGTTTGTGGCGGGGACGACGCATCTGCAGGATAAGTCTGTGCTCGATGAGATCAAGGTCGGAGACAAGGTGACTCTACGGAGGGAAGACAACAAGTTTGACAGCAACGCGATCCTGATCCTCAATGAGGACAAGAAAAAGCTCGGTTACGTGCCGGAGAAGGACAATATAATTTTCGCCCGACTCATGGACGCGGGCAAGCTGCTGATTGCGAGGATCTCTAAGATTACAAAGCGGGGAAGCTTTATGCAGATCAGTATTGGGATCTATCTCGTGGATTTTTAATCTTTGACGCAGAATTATTGTGACGTGAGTCTACGATGAATGCGCAGTGCGGCAAGAATGCCGAGGTGTTCTTGCTTTACTGATATGTGACATTATGTTTTACGGTTTTTCACTTGCGAGGTAACACTATGGAAGACAAGCAGAAGAATGAGTCTATGTTTCAGAAGGTTTTTGGTTTTGTGTTTGCGTGCATGGGTCCCATTCTTCCGGGTATGCTGGGGACCGGTATGGTCAAAGTGCTTCTTATTATAAGCACCAGTTTCGGAATCATGGATCCGACAGGAAGTACCTACGTCGTATTGTATTCCATGGCGGACAGTTTCTTCTATTTTCTCCCGGTATTTCTTGCATGGTCGGCAGCGGTCCAACTTGAGTGCAGCGTTCCGCTGTTCATGACGATCGGCGCAGCCTTCTGTTATCCGGACATCGTCTCTCTTATGGGAGGTGCTATGGAAGGTGCAGGGATGGGGACTTTCCTCGGCATGCAGTGTACATATCTCCTTGGGGTGCCGGTTATCTGCACATCCTACACATCATCGGTGCTGCCGATTCTTCTGATGGCTCCGATTATGAAGTGGGTGGAAGGCTTTGCGGACCGGGTCTCACCGAATCTGGTCAAGTCCTTCCTTAAGCCTATGCTGTTCCTGCTCATATGTTTCCCGATTGCGCTGATCGTGGTAGGTCCGATCGGAAGCCTGGTCGGAGCGGTCGTGACAAGAGTGTTCCTGGCCATGTATAACACGGTTCCGTGGCTGACGGTCGGTATTCTATCAGCAATCATGCCGTTCATGGTCATGACAGGTATGCATATGGCGCTGCTTCCGGTGTGCCTCAATAATATCGCGACACTCGGGTTCGATGTAATTGTTCTTGTGACGATGTTCCACTCAAATATTGCGCAGGGAGCTGCCGCCCTCGGGGTCGCGGCCAAAGTCAAAGATACGGAGACGAAGTCAAATGCCATTGCGGCCGGCATCTCCGGGATCGTAGCTGGTATTACGGAACCCGCCATGTACGGTGTGAATATGGTCTACGGAAAACCGATGGCTGCTGCCTGTATCGGAGCAGGAATCGGAGGGCTGGTCAGCGGTATTGCCGAAGTCAAGGGCTATATCCTCGGCTCCGCGCCCTCAGTGTTCTCCCTCATAACCTTCATCGGAGGTGACCCTTCCGCAAGCTTTGGCGTGATGCATGGGGTGGTCTTCGGCGCGGTCGGAGGGATTGTTACGGTGGCGGTCGCATTTGTACTCAGTTTTCTTGCAACGAAGGATAAGAAGCCGTTGGGCGATAAGCCGGCAGCATAAACGAAGGCTAATACGCATACCGGTGATAAGACAGCAGCTATAAAAAAGTAGGAGAGGCAAATGAAATCAGCAGAATTCTACATCAAACATCTTGACATGGAGCCGCATATCGAGGGCGGTTATTTCAAGGAGTGTCTGCTATCCGGGGACACGATCAGCTATCGGGGGATGAAAGACCACAGGCTCTGGAGCAGCATTTACTTTCTGCTTAGAGAGGGGGAGGTGTCTCACCTGCACATCATCGATTCGGATGAGGTGTGGTATTTCCACGATGGGAACCCGCTCACGATTTACATGATATCGCCGGAGGGTATGCTCAGCGCGCCGAAGCTTGGACTTGATGCGGCGAGCGGCGAGCTGCCGCAGATCCTCGTTCCCAAAGGTTATATCTTTGGCGCGGCTATGGAAAATGAGGGCTACAGTCTGGTCGGGTGTATGTGCGCGCCGGCTTTTCGGTACGAGACATTTGAGCTGCCGACCAGGGATGAGATCGTCGCTAAGTATCCGGAATATGCGGAGAGGCTTCAGCGGCTTATGAATTGATGCTGAATCCTAAAAATGAATCATAAGAGGGAGCACCGTATGCAGATATTATATAAACGCATTATTCAGATTGACCAGAATAATCAGTTTCAGATCAAAGAGCTTGTCGGAGATGTGGATGAGAATATTCGGGAACTTCTTGAACATACAGTTCAAAAAAGTGAAAAACGAGAATATGAGATTATCGAGGGAAACGGGATTAACAGGCAGGTAATTACATTTGCCAGGGCATGGACCGATTCAGTTGAGATGGAACAAATTCCCGATCTTGATAAACTTGCCGGTGAAATGGCTGACAAGTACCTTGAAAAGTAGCCGGCGCATTCTCGTGTTTTTAAACGTGAGTTAGCCAGCTTGGATCTGCGATTGTTTCTTCATCCGTTGCTTATAAGGGATGTTCTATATGTTTACTCAAGGGGCATCAGCCCCTTTTTTTATTCTGCTGATATGTGGGCAGGTACATATATATTGGTATGGCTGGTACTGATCGGTGATTTGTGATTGGTGTGATTGTTGTGGACAATGGCGGCAGGGGAGATGTATAATATGAGATAAGAACATTTGTTCTGATTCATATTGACACATGAAGCATCATATGGTAGAATAAATATATGGAAAAAGATATTGATTTTACTGTTAAAAATGAAATT
>JAFWIM010000067.1 GCA_017514845.1 Lachnospiraceae bacterium | reverse complement strand
GTATAAATCCGAAAGCGTATCTCGTGGCTGAGGCCTGGACGGATCAGTCCTCCTACGCAAGCTACTACAGTACCGGCGTAAATTCTTTCTTTGACTTCGCCTACTCCGGCGCCGACGGCATCATCGCTCAGACGGCAAAGGGAAATATGTCTGCAAAGTCATTTGCAGAATCATTGGCAAATGAAGAAAACCTATACTCATCAGTCAACGCGCACTTCATCAATGCTCCGTTCTACACGAACCACGATATGCCCCGCAGTGCAGGGTATTATGCCGATGACGACGGTCCCCGCACCAAACTCGCCGGCGCGCTGAATCTTCTCATGACCGGCAACGCGTTTGTCTACTATGGCGAGGAGCTCGGCATGATGGGCTCGGGCAAGGATCCTAACTATCGGGCTCCGATGTACTGGATCTCCGAGGATGAGTATACCGTGGCAGACGCTGGTGCCGCAGCTGGCACTGAAGCAAAGGTTGAAGCTGATACGAAAGCCGTCGCAGCCAAAACTGAAGCTGACTCGAAAACCACCGAAGCCAAGACCGAAGCTGACCCGAAAGCCACCGCCGCCAAGGCTGAAGCTGACTCGAAAGCCGCCGGCTCAGAGACCAGAGCCGAAGTAAAAATGGTCGAGCAGGAAATGAGCGACATGATGTGCGACGGTCCTGCTGAGATGGACAATTTCGCGATGAAGTTCGGCTCTGCCTACTCACAGATCAGTGATGAATACTCCATCTTCAACTATTACAGGAACGCGATCCGAATCCGCAACTCCTTCCCAGTCATCGCCCGTGGAAGGACGACGGTGGACTATGACAGGACGAACAACTCCGTTGCCGCCTTCACAAGAAAGGATCCCGAAGGCAAATACGAACCCGTTGAAATCTTCATCAATTCGACCAGTGAGCCGGCATCGGTAGACATCTCCGGTTCGGACTGCAGAGAGCTTAAGGCAGTGCTCACTGTCTCCTCAGATGAAGTCATGCTTGATAACACAACGCTTACGCTGCCGGCCTTCGGCATCTGCGTTCTGGGAGAGACCAAGTAAAACAAAGTGGCTGGCACCTTATGATATGTTGCATCAAAGCATCACATCATAAAGTGCCAGCCACTTTTGCATCTATTCATTTCTGCTTCCAACGAAATTCTCATCCGGCGGATACCACAGGGTTTCGGATTGGTTTTATATCAGCTGACGCTGAACCGAATTCCGAGCTGCGCGACGCACCCTGTGCGTCTTCCTTCAGCAGCTCTGCGATCCGCCGTAGACGGGGTCCAGAGCACCGGCTTTAAACTCAGTTGAAGAAGAGTGTGTTTTGCACATTCCTCATAGACTTACATCACGATAATCCTGTGTTGAAGATTGAATAGCAATATGTTCATTGTTTTAGAAATATGTCACAAGTCCATACATGACCACGAACCCGATAATGCACGGCAGAATATACTTGAAGTAGAACCTGAGGCCCGCAGGCACCTTAAGACCCGTGCCGGTATTGACCTCCTTCATATAGTTGTCAAATCCCCAGCCGTACTTCCAGGTGCAGAACAGCGTGATGATCATGGAGCCAATCGGCAGCACGAGATTGCTGACGAAGAAATCCTCAAGGTCCATAATGCAATTGCCCTCGCGCAGCGGCTGAATAAAACTTAAAACATTGAAGCCCAGCGCGCACGGTATCGAGCCGACAGCGATGAGAATGCCGTTTATGAGGGCTGACTTTCTTCTGTCGACTCCGTGAAGGTCATAGGAAATTCCCATGATGTTCTCGAAAACGCCGATCATCGTGGACAGAGCCGCGAAGAACAGGAAGACGAAGAAGAACGTCCCGAACAGCCGGCCTCCCGGCATGGACAGGAACACGGTCGGCAGGGTCAGGAAAATGAGACTCGGCCCCGCATCCGGTGCAATCCCATAGGAGAAGCACGCCGGGAAGATGATGAGACCGGACACGATCGCTACAAATGTATCCAGCGCCGTCACCAATATCGCCTCCCCGAGAAGGCTCCTGTCTTTTTCGATATAGCTTCCGAAGATCTCCATGCCGCCCATGCCGATGCTCAAAGTGAAGAAACTCTGATTCAGAGCGGCGATGATGACGTTGCCGATGCCTGCCTGGGACAGATTCTTGACACTGGGCAGCAGGTAGAAGGCAAGGCCTTCTTTTCCTCCCGGAAGCATGGCGCTCCGGATGCCGAGGAAGACCATAATAATGATCAGGGCAAGCATCATGACCTTCGTTATGCGTTCAACGCCGTTCTGCAGACCGATGCCGCAGATGATGGATGTGAGCGCCATGACGATCAGCATGTTGCGGATGAGGATCGAGGGGGAGGACATCATTTGCCCAAACGTCTCCTCGATCAGGTCCGTCGTCGCGCCCTCAAAATGACCGGTCAGCATAAGTGTGAAATAGTGCAGGATCCAGCCTGAAACGACCGAATAGAACATGAGGAGCACATAATTGCCGGCGACGGCAAAATAGCCCATGATGTGCCACTTGGTGCCCTGCGGCTCGAGCTCTCTGAATGCCGGGAGAATGCTCTTTCTGCTGAAGCGGCCGATGGAGTATTCCATCGTGAGAACAGGAATGCCGAGCAGCACAAGGCATGCAAGGTAGATGAGGACGAAGAGTCCGCCGCCGTTCTGGCCGGTGATGTAGGGGAAACGCCAGACGTTTCCGATGCCGATGGCGCACCCTGCCGAGAGCAGGATGAAGCCGAGTCTGGAACCTAAATTTTCTCTTGTTTTCATATCAGCCTCTGTTTAGTGATTTAATGTACTGATGCATTATAGCACAAAAATTCCCAGTGTCAAAACCTCCCGCTCATCAGGCACGAAAAAGTACCTCTGAGCGGGATATGTTCTTCCACTGGGATGTGAGCTGCGTAATTCTGGTGTGAAATGAAGTCCTACTTCATCCCGAGCGCTTCCCTGATTGCCGTGTCATCTGCCGGGTCGCAGAGGCTCAGGGCCTCGGATTCCTCGAAATATGGACTTAGGACTGCGCGATACTGGTGATTGTAGTAATAGCCGAAATCGTCCTCAATATCGGTATAATACGTCGGCCACGCTGTCCTCAGCTCTTCCGTGAACAAATTGGCACTGTCGCTGTTTATTGTGTCGCTCATCGCGGTGCCATCCTTTGAGATGAGCCAGATGCACTGATATCCGCGGGCGCACTCTTCAAGCACAATGCCATTGCCTTCCGGGTAGGAAGCCGGGAAAGGCAGCCCGTGCGCAAATCCCCACATGACGCCGCACTCTTCCACTGCGCCGTCGACATACGTGAAGACTGCGAGACCTCTGTTCGTGCCCTCCTCATAGGTAAGGAGAAGCTCCGGGATGCCATCCTTATCAATATCGTAAATGTAATACCCGCGTCCGACATCACCCTGAGCGGACGGTGCTTTCGCGACATAGGCATCGTGGATGGCCTGGGCGACATTTGCATCAAGACCGGTGGACGTGGTCTGAGCCGCAGTAGCTGCATCCGGGGCGCCTACAGTCTCTTCCCCAGCAGTTTCGGCTGCAGCGGCATCGCTCGGCGAAGCCGCATTCCCCGCTGCTGTGTTCTCACCCGCAGCATTCCCCGCTGCTGTGCTCTCGCCTGCTGCCTTTGTCTCGCCCGAAGCGGCAGCTTCCGCTGTATCTGCCGAAGCAGCTTCGCTCACGGTCTCTTCCCGAGAAACCGTCGCAACAGCTGTATTATCCGACCTTGTATTTAGAACCACATAACCTGCCACACCTGCAGTCAGCCCTGCAGCGACAGCAAGTATGGTTGCCAAAACATTAATCTTTTTCATATTATTTGCCCTGTGAATACCGATGGTAGCGTAGAGATTATAAGCCTCCGGCGCATCGCAGCTGCGCCAAATCTCGCGAACGAGACCTGAAAAATATACCAGACATATCTTATACCATTTCCTTGTGAAATTCTATGCTTATTTTCAGAGTGGCCTCGCTCAAAAGCAGCTGCCATAGTGGGACGGCTGCCTTCGAAAAATCAAGACATCAAGATAATGTGGCTTCCCAATCATCTTTGCATTCTAGGAGATAGTGTGGCTTCTCGATCATCTTTGCAGCATAAGAATACCGCGGCGATTTTTGCAGTTCTGAAGCGCCGAATCAAACAGATACCCGGAAATCGACCATTTCCAGTAAAATATAACATTTCTCCATATTACAAATGTCAATCATATTCACATTTTCATAGAAATGTGCAATAATTAGCCTACAAAATATAGCGGTTATTACACGGCTCAGGGAGGTCATATGGACACACTCAAAAAAATTCAATACGCATTGCTGGCCGAAAGTCTCACTCTCGATGACACTGCGCGCAAGACTCACAAGGGCAGCTTCATCGAGCTTACAGACGGTTACACCCGCTACGAACTCGAGGGGGACGGCGATGAATGCTTCGTTCTCGTCCATGGCTTCTCTTCCCCATATTTCATCTATGACAACCTCTACGAGAGCCTTCTCGCACGCGGTTATAAGGTCCTCCGCTACGATCTCATTGGACGCGGCCTTTCTGACCGACCGAAGGCGGTATATGATGCCGACTTCTTCGTAAAACAGCTTGATGAACTGACAGACGCGCTGCTGCCGGGCAAGACCTTCACTATAATCGGGACCTCAATGGGCGGCATCATCGGCACAAGATTCGTGCAAATGCACCCCGCCAAAGTCTCCCGCCTCATCCTCCTTGCCCCGGCTGTTATGGACACATTCAAGGCACCCGGCGCCATGAAACTCAGCGACCTGCCGATCATCGGCGACAGACTCTTCCGCCTCATTGCCCCATATGTCATCATCTCCAAATCCGCCGATGAGCTGGGCATCGCAACCGAGAAGGAAAAAGACAGATACATCCGAAGATTTGCGGACTTCGCGAGATACAAAGGCTACTTCCGAGCCCTCGCAAGCTCACTTGCCCACTGTATACTTGATTACGACACTGCTATGGAGGCCTACCTGGCCACTGCAGCCTCCGGGAAACCCATGTTAGTCATATGGGGAACCGAGGATCACACCATGCCCTACTATCAGATCGACCGCATGAAAGAGGTCTGCCCCGACGCAGTCTATGTCACCTACAGGGATTCGCTGCACATGTTTGTGTACGACGAAGCGGAGCGCACAGCCTGGGATATCGTCGAGTGGATGAATGATATCCCCAAAGGTTAAAGATTCATCGATTGATGGAGACGACCACCCGGGCAGTCAACAATCACCGAGCAGAACCAACGCGACTGCCCACCACACCAACAAAACAGGCTGCCGCAGTTCTTATGTGAACTGCGGCAGCCCAATTTTATCTTGATGAATTATTAATTACTTGCTCAGTGCTGCAAGCAGGCTGAGCAGCGAGCTTCCGTCAAGCTCCATGCCCTGTGCCGGAGCTGCCTGCTGCGGCTGTGCAGCGCCTCCGAACATGCTCATAAGGCTGCCGAGACTGCCGGCGCCGGCGGACTGCTGCTGCGTGTTGGCTGCGGAGACACCGGAAAGAAGAGCCGGGGCAATATTTGCAAGAACCGAGCTGACCTGATCCTCAGACATACCGCTCTGGCCTGCCAGCTGATTCATGACATTGCCATAATTTCCGCCAAGGATGTGGTTAAGGATCTTGTCGCCGTCATCCGCGTCGGCGTCAGCGAGCTGAAGCTCCATGGAGTTCGTGTTCTTGTGCTGTGTAAGAGCACCGAGAAGAGATAAAGCGCCCTGCTGGCTCTGCGCATTCTTTGTCAGATACTTGATAAGAATCGGAATAGCCAGCGGCAGAAGTCTCATAATAGCGGACTGGGATGTGCCGGTCTTGCCGGACAGATTATTGACTGAAGACTGTGTCATCATGGAACCAAGAAGCAGTGATAATAAATTCATATGATCCTCCTCATAAAAACAAGTAGTTATTGATGAAAATCCAAGGACTTTCAAGTATTTCTTAATCGCTTGCTGCGATCAGTTCACAATTATTTATCTCTTACCCTTATCATAAACCTCGCCTGCCGCCTTCGGCGGATGATTCCTCTTCGAGAAGAACATCAGGAGCAGCAGGGTCAGGATGTACGGGATCATCAGGAACAGATCCGAATAGATTGACGCAAGTCCCATAGCCAGACACAGCTGGTAGCCGCCCGCCCTCGCGATGCCGAAGAAGATGCAGACGAAGAAGGTAGGAATGATGTTCCAGTTGCCGAAGATCATCGCGGCGATGGCGAGATAGCCGTAGCCAAGATAAATACTCGGTGAGAACTGGGATAGCAGCGAGTAGGCGAAGCAGATACCGCCGATACCGGACAGACCGCCGGAAATCATGACGGAGATGAAACGTGTCTTCGCGACATCACCGCCGGCCGCGTCGACCGCCTGAGGATTCTCGCCGCAGGCACGAAGGCGCATGCCGAACTTTGTCTTATACATGAGATACCAGGCATAGGCCGCGATAATGAGAATAATGATCTCGAACGGATAAATGTTCGTGAAAATCGCGCCGATGACCGGGATCTTGGAGATACCGGGAACACTGAAACGCGGGGATACGCCGAGCGTGAACTTATTGGACGCATTCCCGAAAAGCGCTGTGTTGATCGTCGTCGTGAGGAATGTCGTCAGGGCAACGCCAAGGATATTGATGACGACACCGCTGATGACCTGGTCTGCGCGGAACTTGATACAGAGCAGCGCGTGAATGATCGCATAAATGGCACCTCCGATGAAGGAGAACAACATTGCGACATAAATGATTGAAGAAGAGCTCATACCCGTGTTCATACCGAGGAACACGGCGACGACCGCTCCGCAGAAAGCTCCGAAGCCCTGGAAGCCTTCGACCGCCAGGTTCGTGATGCCGCTCTTCTCGGAGTAAATGCCGCCGACAGCCATAATGAAAAGAGGAATTGCAAATGCCAGACCGCTGGTAATCATCGCATTAATATAACTCATTTGCTCTCAGCCTCCTTTCTCGCTTTCTCGATGGCACGCTTCTCATCAGCGATCCGATTCAGCTTAT
>JAFWIM010000066.1 GCA_017514845.1 Lachnospiraceae bacterium | reverse complement strand
TGCTCCGGCTGCTCCGCTTGTAGACATGGCTTCTCAGCCGGTCGTCATCGAAGTTGGCGCTGACAAGGTCAAGTCTCCGGCAGTCGGAACACTTGTACCGCAGGATCAGATTCCGGATGCTACATTCGCATCTGGCGTTCTCGGCGCTGGCCTTGGTATCACACCGTCCAAGGGCATCGTAGTTGCCCCGATTGATGGCACGATCTCCACAGTTGCAGAGTCCAAGCATGCAATCGGTATCTCCACAGACTCCGGTCTTGAACTGCTCATCCATGTTGGTGTTGACACAGTTCAGATGAACGGCGATGGATTTACACCGGCAGTTGCTGAAGGCGATACAGTTAAGGCCGGCGACCTCCTTCTGAACTTCGATATCGACAAGATTCATAAGGCAGGCTATGCTGACACAGTCGTATTCCTTCTTACAAACTCTGATGACTACAACGACGTTAAGGTCAACGCTTAATCGCTGATTGAAAATCATCTAACCCCGCTTCCTCGTGGAAGCGGGGTTTTTTCATCTGAAATTTCTATGAAGCGGACTATGCTGCGTAAATCTATGGTATACTAATATGGAGAGTATGCCTTTAAAAGGGGCATAATTTCAAATCCTTATCAGGGCAGGTTATAATATTGAGAAAAAGAATAATCGCGGCCGCACTCGCCGCCATGCTGGCGCTGACGGCCGGATGTGGGAAAAAAGAGCAGATAACGCCTACGACAGAGAGCGGTATTGAGGCTGTTAAGACTGAGGAAGAACTCAGGGATGAGAATGAACTGGCGGAAATTGAGAATTCAGAGAAGATTACTCCGGACCGGGTGGCAGCACTCTCAAGGAATGCGGCCTCTATGTGGAAGATCGCCGGCGGGAAGATAGCCGCCGGAGTGGAGGAGGCGTCCGGTGTTCCGAAGAATGCGGTTTTCGGAACGGAAAATGAGCCGGATATCGAGGCAGTTCTGAATTTTGGAGCTGATCTGGTCCTGATCGATACTGTATCTGAGAATTATCAGGATATGATTTCTCTCCTTGATATGACGGAGGGAGCTCCGCCGTATCTTGTGGTAGATATTCACCGCTTTGATGACTATGCGGACTCGATGCTTGAGATGGCAAAGTACACGAAGGATGCCGCAGCATATACGACCGGTGTCATAGATGTCCGCAGGAAGAACGCAGAAGTCATTGCCAGTGGTCAGGAAGCTCTGCAGGTGTTGATTCAGACGATGCCGCTGCCTGAGGGAAGTCTTCTGCCGGAAGCTGATGATGAGTCGGTGATGGAAACACCTGATCAGGCGAAAACAGATTCTGCGCCAGATTCCGTTGAGAGCCATGGGGCAGAATCAGGGTCGGATGATCCGACAGCGAGCGGGGCTGCGGAGTCAGGAACGGATGATTCGACCGAGACCCAGTCGACGGAGTCTGCGCTGGATTCAACCGCGGAATCCTACCCTGCTGATGTGGAGAAGGTCGCGGATAAGCGTGAGTCGATCACAGTACTGCTCATGCGCGTCGATGCGGAGGGATGTACTATTCAGGGAAGCCATGACTATGTATCCAACATGTTTGCCGATTTCGGCCTCATCAATGTGAATCCGGGCTATGAAGAGGTGAGAGTGACCCTTCCCAAGGAGGAAGACGACAGCTCTGTGAAGTCGGACGAGAAAGACGACAGCCGGGCAGCGGACGGCGAGGAAGCGGAAAGCAGCGCCGAGAGTGTTGAGGCAGATAGCCAGACGGCGGACAGTGAGGTGACCGAAAGCTCCGCAGAGTCGGGTGCTGCGGCAGATAGCCAGACGGCGGACAGTGAGGTGACCGAAAGCTCCGCAGAGTCGGGTGCTGCGGCAGACAGCAAGACAGAAGACAGCCAGGCAGCGGACAGCAAACCGGCGGAGAGCAAGGAAGCCGTCGGTGAAGAAGCCGGAAATAGCACTGATGCCAAGAAAGAAGAGCGTCCGGCCAATGAGATTGAATTTGAGACTGTTCTTGGCCGCAACCCGGATTATATCTTTGTGATATATGAGGGAAAGGAGAGGGAAGCGGAAAAGACGTATAAGGCAATTTGTGAGTCCAGAGAATTCTGGGGCGATATGACAGCCGTGCGGAACAGGCATGTGTATACGCTGCCGCAGAGTACATTTGCATACCCGCCCAATGACCAGTGGGATCTGGCGTATGAGTATCTGTACCAGATGATGTTCGTAATGTAATTGTGTACATAAAGTTTAATCTCTGACGCAGAATTCTCGTGACTTTAGTCGTGAGATGAATGCGCAAAAGAAACCTATCTCTGACAGGGGATACAAACCCGCGTCAGAGATTAAATGCCTCCGGCGGATCGCAGCCGCGCAATGATGAAGGTGCTTCGCACTTTGCGCGGCGCGGCAAGAACGCCGAGGCGTTCTTGATTACATGGGAGCTGCGCGATGGCTCACTGCTGCGAAAAGCTGTGCTGTAAGGAGGAATCAATGAAAAAAGCGGCAATCTTTGATATGGATGGCCTGATGTTCGACACCGAGAGGATCTGGAAGGACAGCTGGAACGCGATCGTGCCCAAGTACGGGTACGAGCCGGATCCTACATTCCCAAAGGAAGTGTGCGGCACGAGCGGTGACCACATGCTGCAGGTCATCACCAAACATTTCCCGGGAATTGATGCAGTGGCATTTCGGGCTGAGGTGAGGGCAGCTGTCGCGGCGGCGACGAAGGATTCGGTGCCGGAAAAGGAAGGGCTTCACGAGATTATTGATTTCTTTAGGGCAAATGATGTAAAGATCGCGGTGGCATCCAGTAGCCAGCTGTCAAAAATCGAGCATTTGCTGAAGCTTGCCGGGCTGTATGACAAGTTTGATTTTATGATTTCGGGGGAGAGCCTGACAAGAGGAAAGCCGGCGCCGGATATTTTCCTTATGGCGGCATCGAACATCGGCGTTGACCCGAAGGAATGCTATGTCCTTGAGGATGGGATGAACGGTCTCAAGGCGGGAATCGCAGCCGGGTGTGCGACAATCATGGTCATTGATCTCACAGAGCCGAATGATTTTGTCAGAGAAAATTGTGTCGGCATTTACAATTCTCTGCTAGAAGTCAGGGATGCGATTGCGGCGGGCGAAGTATAAGTACATGCTGCAAATTATGCACAGCTCAGTTGAATACTGAAGTCGGTAACTCATTTCGGGTTTTGTCAGGAGGTGAAGGAAATGGCTGAAACATATACATTTTTTGTCAATGGCCACGAATGTTCTGTTTCTGAGGACAAAAAGCTCCTCAGATACCTGAGGGATGATCTGCACCTTCATTCGGTCAAGGACGGCTGCTCCGAAGGTGCCTGCGGCACCTGCACAGTTGTGATCGACGGAAAAGCGACGAAGGCCTGCTGCACCACTACTAAGAAAGTGGCAGGAAAGCATGTGATTACTGTAGAAGGTCTCAGTGATTTTGAGAAAGAGGCTTTTGTCTACGGGTTCGGCGTCAAGGGAGCTGTACAGTGTGGGTTCTGTACGCCCGGCATGGTCATGTCCGCAAAAGCCCTTCTCGACGCCAATCCGAATCCTAATGAGGATGAGATCAAAGCCGCAATCAGGGGCAATATTTGCAGATGCACAGGCTACAAGAAAGTTATTGAGGGAATTTTGCTCACCGCAGCGATCCTCCGGGGCGATGAGAAGATCGACCCGGACGTGGAGGCGGGCGGTCACACCGGTGTCGGCGGGAGAGGCTTCCGCGTCGACGTCAGACCGAAAGTCCTGGGATACGGTGAATACCCGGATGACATTGAGATGGACGGCATGGTTCATGCTTCGGCAGTCCGCTCGAAATATCCGAGAGCGCGTGTCCTTGGTATTGATGCGTCGGAAGCGCTTGCCATGGACGGTGTGATCGGAGTGCTGACGGCTGATGATGTGCCGAATAATAAGGTCGGTCACATCCAACAGGACTGGGACGTTATGATCGCCGTGGGAGATATCACGCGGTGCGTCGGTGACGCGATCTGCCTTGTGGTCGCTGAAAATGAAGCAATCCTGGCGGAGGCTAAAGAAAAGATACAGATTGAGTATGAGGTCCTCGAACCTGTCAGGAACTGCGAGGAGGCAGCGGCGGAGGGAGCTCCGCTCATCCATTCAAAGGGAAATCTCTGCCAGAGCCGGCACGTGACCCGAGGTGACGCGAAGAAGGCTTTGGCGGAATCCGCGTTTACGGTGACGGAGACATTTGTAACACCGTTCACGGAGCACGCATTCCTCGAACCTGAATGCGCTGTCGCCCTTCCCTATAAGGACGGAGTGAAGATTTACAGCACGGATCAGGGCGCGTACGACACGCGGAAAGAATGCTCCATCATGTTCGGCTGGGATCCTTCCCGGATCGTCGTCGAAAATAAGCTGATCGGCGGCGGTTTCGGAGGCAAGGAGGATGTATCGGTCCAGCATCTCGCGGCTCTTGCCGCCTGGAAGTTCGGTCTGCCTGTCAAGTGCAAGCTGAGCCGTAAAGACTCCATCAACTTCCATCCGAAGCGCCATGCGATGAAGGGTACGTTTACTCTGGGCTGCGACGCTGACGGCATTTTCACCGGTCTCGACTGTGAAATCTACTTTGATACCGGCGCCTACGCCTCCCTGTGCGGTCCTGTTCTCGAGCGCGCATGCACACATTCGGTCGGACCGTACTGCTATCAGAATACCGATATACGAGGCTATGGGTACTATACCAATAATCCGCCTGCAGGCGCGTTCAGAGGTTTCGGTGTGTGCCAGAGCGAATTTGCGCTTGAATCGCTGATTGATCTTCTCGCGGAGAAGGTCGGACTTGATCCGTGGGAGATCCGTTTCCGCAACGCGATCGAGCCGGGCAAGGTCCTGCCGAACGGTCAGATCGCCGATCAGTCCACTGCTCTCAAGGAGACCCTGTTGGCCGTAAAGGACAAGTATTATGAAAACAGAGACCACGCCGGTCTGGCCTGCGCCATGAAGAACGCCGGCGTTGGCGTCGGCCTTCCGGACAAGGGCCGGGCAAGGATCTGCGTGGAGAACGGCAAGGCGCGCCTGTATACGGCTGCGTCCGATATCGGTCAGGGCAGTACGACTGTCATGATTCAGTATATTGCGGAGGCGGCGGGGCTTTCCTGGAGCGATATTGTCTATACGGAGTGCAGTACCGAGAATTCGCCGGATTCGGGCACGACGTCCGGTTCGCGTCAGACCCTGATCACGGGCGAGGCGGTCCGGGGCGCGGCGCAGCAGCTGAAAGAAGCTCTTGATGAGGTCGGTGGAGATCTGTCAAAGCTTGAGGGCAGAGAATTCTTCTATGAATATTTCGAGCCGACGGATAAGCTGGGCGCGGACAAGCCGTTCCCGAAGAGCCACATTGCGTACGGCTATGCTACACATCTCGTGATACTGGATGATGACGGCAAGGTCAAAGAGGTGTATGCGGCGCATGACTCCGGCAAGGTCGTCAATCCGACGTCTATCCAGGGCCAGATCGAGGGCGGTGTTCTCATGGGTATGGGCTACGCGCTGACGGAAGATTTCCCGCTCAAGGACTGTGTCCCGACAGCCAAGTACGGAACTCTGGGCCTTCTCAGATCGAATCAGATTCCGGATATCCATGCGATTTATGTCGAGAAGAACGAGCTTCTCAAGGTCGCCTGCGGCGCAAAGGGCATCGGAGAGATCGCAACCATTCCGACAGCGCCCGCCATTCAGAACGCTTACTACGCACGCGACCATGTGCTGCGCAGCAAGCTCCCGATGGAGAACACAGCTTACAGAAGGCCGAAGAAGAAATAGAGCTGCGCACGCGGCATTCTGACCAGTCACTGAGACAAAAAAACTTCCCACCGAAGTTGGATGTAAGATTACATTTAACTTCAGTGGGAAGTTTTTATCTATATTTTCATTAACCCCTGCGTCAACGAATGTTGACGCAAACCCTTATTTATACCGACCGCAGCGGAGTCGAAGTCTGCGCTGTATCATCTTACGTTAGATGTATTCGTGGTCTGTACGCTCTCGTCCTTGCTGCCGAAGGTGACCGTCGTTGTTCCGGATCTGTAGGTACCTGTGTTGCCCTCGAACATTCCGTAAGCACTCTTGACTTCGCGTGCAATCGTTACCTCGGCGGAATCACCTTCGCTGTATCCGGAGAGGGCTTTGGTGAGATCATCGACTGACGTGATCGTCATATCGTCAATTGCCGTGATGATATCGCCTGCCTCGATGCCGGCTTCCTCAGCCGCGGAACCTTCTTCGACTTCCTTGACATAGGCTCCCTGCGGGATTCCGTAGTAAGAAGAATTCTGCTCGGAAACCGTGGCTACTGTGACGCCGAGCTTAACGCCGCTTCCTTCAGCCGGAGCACTGACTTCCGGCTTCTCGCCGTTCTTCAGGCTTTCAAGGATGGGAAGCGCATCTGTGATCGGGATCGCGTAGCCCATTCCCTCGACATCTGTGTCAGCGTATTTTGCTGAGTTGATGCCGATCAGTTCGCCGTTCATGTTGAGAAGCGCACCGCCGGAGTTGCCCGGGTTGATGGCAGCGTCTGTCTGAATAAGTCCGTTGTCCGTACCTTCCTTTGAGCCGTCGTAAGATTCCAGAGTTCTGTTCAGCGCGGAGACGATGCCTGTGGAAACAGATTGACCGTATCCCAGCGCGTTGCCGATGGCAACGACCTGCTCGCCTACAACGAGATCGTCAGATGAACCGATCTCGATTACTTTGATCTGCTCCAGAGTCTCATCGCTGAGATCTTCTTTATTGACTGCGATGACCGCGAGGTCGCTCTCGGCATCTTCGCCGAGTATTTCCGCGTCCGCCGCTGACTCGTCAATGAAGGCAACGCTCAGTGTATCCGCTCCGGTGACCACGTGCTGGTTGCTGGCGATGATGATCTGATCATCGGTCTCACCGATGATGACGCCGGTTCCCATGCTCACGGATTCCGCTGTCTGAGGCTCGCTGTTCCCGCCTCCGAAGAAGAAGCCGTAGCCGCCAAAGTAATTCTGGATTTCTTCTACTGAAGTGTTCGTGATCGCTACCATGGCCGGCATTGAATTCGACGCAACTCCCTGGACTGTCATTGTGCCGGATGCCTTTGCCTTGTCATTGGCGTCCTCTGTGGATCCGAGATCGTTGCCGGTCTGGATGGCTTCCTCGGCTGCACTGGCATTTGCCTCTGCAGTCGTGACAGAATTATCATTCATCGCGTTTCCAATCGTAGTGCCGCTTGTGCTGCTCTCACCTGCGACCGCCCCTGCTTCCTGGGCTGCCGGTGCTGAGACCTTATCATATACTCCGTTCACGGAGATGAATACTCCCGATGACACAAGTCCGAATACCGCTGCCGAAGCTGCTGTGAGTCCGAGTTTTTTTACAAAGCTGTTTTTCATGATATTAACCTCCAAAACGCCGCGTCTGTTGTGAAGGTTCCGATTCTCCGGTTCCCTGGCGGTGCTTTCTTTTTTCTCTTTACAAGTCATATTTTCGAAAATAAATATGAAGGAATTGTGTATTAATTGGACCAAAATTGTGAAAAACGTGTCGAATTCCTGTGAACTGCATTTCATAAGTTCGATGGAAGGACCGGCGTTTTTCGATGAAGATGGTGTTTGCGCCGGTTCGTAAAACCCGGTTGCAGCCTGCCTGAACTGCATTAGTGGAGATTGATTAAAACACTGCAAAGGTGTAGAATCGTCTTAGTGCGAGCATACTTAAGACTCGGAGGGAAAACTATGGCACAGCTGCATATGCTTCTTATTTATAATCCTAAGGCGGGAAAGGGTCTTTTCCTGCAGAGCCTGGGAGATACGATCGACAGATTCGTCAAGGCCGGTTATAAGGTGGAAGTATATCCGACGCAGGGAGTCGGGGACGCCACGCTGAAAATCGCCAGAGTCCCCGGCTATATCGATCTGATTGTCGCAGCGGGCGGAGACGGCACTCTGGATGAGGTCATCACAGGCATTGTTCTCTCGGGGCGCGATATCCCGATCGGCTATATTCCGGTCGGTTCTACAAATGATTATGCTGCCAGCCTCTCTGTCCCGACCACGATCCCGGAGGCAGTGGACTGCATCCTGCGGGGAAGACCTCAGGCGGTCGATATGGGAGCGTTCAATGATGATACGTTCGTTTATGTGGCAGCCTTCGGCGCTTTTACGGATGTGGCCTACGACACGAATCAGGATATGAAGAACGCACTTGGCCATCTGGCTTATATCATTGAAGGGGTGAAGCGGCTCGGTGACCTGAAGCCCTACCACATGAGGATACATGTAGACGGCATAGATCGCGAAGCGTCCTATATATATGGCATGGTGACCAACTCGACTTCCGTAGGTGGGATCAAAGGCGCAACAGGACCGGATGTTTATCTCGATGACGGCAAGTTCGAAGTACTGCTCATCCATACGCCGAAGAACCTTATGGAGCTCAGTGAGATCGGTCAGGCTCTGCTTAGCAATGATCTCTCCGGCACGGATCTGGTCGAGTATTATAAGACGGAGCGCATAACATTTGCATCCGAAGTACCTGTACCATGGACACTGGACGGAGAGTACGGGGGAAATCCGGAATACGTCAGGATCAGCGTGAGACACCAGTGCGTGCGCCTCATCCTTGAGGGTGAGCACAGTGATGTCCTCGGTGGATGGCGGAATCTGCAGCACCCGGAGAAGGATGACCATGTCAGGCAGGAGGAGGACATTTTCCTTCCCCTGAGACAGTGGACTGAAGAACTGCGAAAGAGTCTTGGGCTCGACGAGTGAGAGTATTCTTCCGTTTGAGAGGCAAACGGGAACACATAAGGGAATATATGAGGCCCCGCACGCCGGCTGAGAATGAGAGAATCGCGTAAATAAGCGAAAAATACAACAATTTGTTTAAAAATCACACATTCCTGTCTTTTATTTTTTGCAGTTTTACTATATAATTAATTCAAAGTGTTCAGGGGCACGAAAACTATCCCTGAAGCAAATAATAAGGAGGACGTTCTAATGTTAGTATCAGCAAAGGAAATGGTCGCAAACGCTTACGCCGGACATTATGCAATCGGCGCATTCAACCTCAACAACCTTGAGTGGACAAAGGCAGTTCTGAAGGCA
>JAFWIM010000065.1 GCA_017514845.1 Lachnospiraceae bacterium | reverse complement strand
GTGCAAAACAAACTCGTCTTCAACATGGGTTTAAAGCCCTGTGTTGAAGATTGAGCCTCCGGCGGATCGCAGAGCTGCGCGAAGGAAGACGCACAGAGTGCGTCGCGCAGCTCGCGCGCGATCAGAGATCGCGATTTACTAATTTATTGTCAGAAATCCCTTTATATTAATGGTCAGCGGCTGATTATCTCTGTCAGCGCAGCATATTGTACAGCGCTCTCACAAGCTTCACGACAAATCCGCTTGCGACACCCTCGCGGATGAGGACGCCCTCGTCCTTCTCATCAGCCTTGAACTCAAGCTCCAACGCAGCCTTGAGTATAGCAGGATCGATCTTGCTCATATCGTCGTTGCTCAGAGTTTTGAGGTTGTCAAAAACGATTCCCTCCTCATCCAGTATCTCCTGTGCTTTTCCGGTCATGATACCTGCGCGGTAAGCGTCGGAGGGCATGCGGAACTGGAGTATATCCTTGAGGGCTGAATGGCTCTGGGATATTGCCTGGGCGTTGTACTCACGGCACCAGTCTTTCAGGATCTGATCCTTGTCGATGAGCTTCAGGACAAGATAATACTTGAGGCAGAACTTCACGATCTTGTCGTCAGGCGAGACCGCCTTCTCGATCGATACGTCCTCCGCTGCCGGTTCATCCGGGACCTGCTCAGCCTCTTCCGGTACAAATGCGTTCGGAATCACCCTCTCAATCACTGCTCTGTATATGTCCGCCATCTCCTTGCTGGAAAGACTCCATGTTATGGCATCAAATGATCCCGGATTCTCATCCAAAAATTCCTTTACTGCTGTGACGGCAGTCTCTGCAGCCATTTCCGGCGGGAAGTGGCAGTGCCCCGTTCCCAGGGACGGGAACGCGATCGTACGAGCTTCTCTGATAAGGGCAGCTTTCAGGCAGTTTTTGTAGCAATCTGAGAGCAGCTTATTGGCCTTCGCCGACTTATCGGCTCTCCATGACGGCGTGACTGTATGAATAATATAGTCTGCCTTCATATCAAAAGCGTCCGTTGTGATTGCTTCACCCGTGTTGCATGTTCCAAGTCTCCTGCAGACTTCATGAAGTCTCGGGCCGGCGGCCACATGGATGGCATGATTGACGCTCTTCGGCGCACCATCCGACAGGAAATAGTTTGTACTGTTGACAACGGCTGCGCAGTTCTCAAGTTTTGTAATGTCATGCTTAATTGCGTCTACTCTCATTTTGATCTCCTTTCAAAATCTGCCTTGATGTTTGGCAGCTGTGTTCATATTTCGCTCTCCTTCGCAGAAGTCAGAGCTTAAATCCTCCTGCTTGATCATCAGTATCGACCCGTCACACCTCACGGCTGACACCTCCCGCAGGGCGAATATCCATCCTTAAGGAGCTTCTCCCGGGTGCCGAAGTACTCTTTGCGATTCTTTTCTTTCATATCCTGCACGCTCTGGCAGTCGGGAAGATGGAACCGCATTGTGTTTGTGTTTAAGATATACGTTGCGTCGCTTTCTCCGGACTGTATTTTGGGGGCAGCGTCCTCAGAATCAGGAGCACTCGTATCGGAATCAGAAGCTTCCTCCCCCGAATCAGGCGCTATACTTCTTGCCGACTCATACTTCGGATCCAGCGAGTTGTCCCCGGTCTTATAGTCGATCAGCACACCCGGCTGCACGTTGAAGCAGAACATATTAAGGCTAAGCGCTTTACCGTGATCCTCGACTGAGTACGCTTCCATCTGCACACCGGTTGCAAGAAGATCATCACCTATATATCTCGGAGTGACTCTGTAGTATACATGGTTTTCGGTGTCCTTCACATACCAGTACACGCTGTTCTCGATTCCCAGCATTCCCTCAACATTTAGATATCGTGTTCCTGTAATCAGATTTCGCTCGTCAGCGTTCACTCCGCAGAGAGAATAGGCAATCAAATGACACCGGTTGTAGAGGTACAAGCCGTCGATAAATTCATATTTCACAGTGTGCCAGCCTGCGGGTCTTATCATCCCGATCGGCCCGCGCTCCTCTGTAGCCAGCATCGACGGACCGATGCAGCCCATCGCAGGTCCGGGGCGTCCGAGCTCATCCAGCTCGCTGAACTCATAAAACTCTGCAGTGCCGCTCTCCTCATCTGCAAAACCGGGAACATTATTATTGATCGGAACGATCTCTTCCCCGTTATAAACGGGTATGACAAATCCGTCTTCGGTCTGCCCGCCACCGATCGAACCCGCGTCGTTCGCAGCCTCCAGATGATAGATTGAATCGGCTGAATCCGACGAGACATCAGGAGAATTACCTGAAGCTGAGCCCGTGTGCGCATCCGGAGCGTAGACGTGGCTGAGAAGCATAGCCCTCACTCTGAAAAATCCCAGCAGAACGAGGACCAAAAGCAGCGCAGGTAAAAGAATTCTCAGTATTCTTTTCAAATTCACCTCCGGCTGTCAGTCCTCTGTCCTGTTCAGATGCCACTCACCTATCTTACGCATTCGCTCACTGAGCACTGCAAATATTATTTCAATATCCACATCGTGATTGACTGCAATATAGTTCTTACACGCCTGCACAGCCAGCTCCCAGGCCTCATCGAGCGGATAGCCGAAAATGCCTGCCGATATGAGCGGGAAACCGATACTCCTGCACCCATTGATCACAGCCAGCTCGAGCGACTTCTTATACGCATTGTACAGCATCTCCGCCTCTCCGTGCTTCCCGTCTGAATAAATGGGACCGACAGCGTGAATGATATACTTTGCTTTGAGGTCAAACCCCGGGGTAATGACTGCGGAACCGATTTCGCAGTGACCGATTTTTTTGCATGTTTTTGTGAGCTTGTCATATCCGGCTGCCTCAAAAATAGCTCCGCATACACCGCCTCCTGCCCACAGTCCTGAATTGGCAGCATTGACAATCACATCTGTATCCAAATCAACAATGCTGATCTTCTGAATCTTAATCGAACTCATCTCAGGCCTCTCCTTCAATCAAAAAATGACCGCCTCCCGCCAACCGTATGGTTCAACTTTGGGGTCAATACTTCTCCCTGTCATCTTCTGATAATGTGCGGATAACTTGAATTGTCCTTTACATTGTCTATAATATCACACTATTCTCCCGCTGTGAACTTTGTTATCGGCTATTTTCTACAAAGAAATCAGGAATGTCACAAAAAAAGGTGTCATCACTGTCTATGACAGACATTTGCAAATAACATCCGCCATAGACAGTGATGACACACCCGAATGCGACAGCCCCGTCAATTCTTTTTTGTCTTACATTCCTATTAACACCATCAGGCTTCTGGACATGAGCCTGATCTGTCTTCCCGGGATGACATGCTGCTCGTATACATTCTCCCCTGTATACGCAATCTTATGCCATCTCATACCTGCGGGCAGAATCGGAAGCTCAAGAGTGTGCTCCTCCCAGTGCGAATTCACACCGCAGTAGATGAAGCAGTCCCTCTCTGTCCCGAAGTCCTTCTTCGGTTCAGCGTACATAAAACCAAACACCAGGAAAGGATTCCACATTTCAATCGACCACGGTTTCTCCCCGTGGAAGGACAGCTCCGGATACCCGCTGCTGTTCCTGTCGCTGAAGTACTCTCTCCGGCGAAGCACCGGATGCTCTCGGCGAAGAGCGATCAGCAATCTGCAGAACTCATAGATGTCAGATGCGCGCTCCCTGTCCTCCCAGTTGATCCATGACAGTGGGTTGTCCTGGCAGTAGGCATTGTTATTGCCGTGCTGCGTGTTCCTGAATTCATCACCGGCAAGAAGCATGGGGGTTCCACGGCTCAAAAGGAGCAGCGCGAGCGCGTTCTTGATTCGCCTGTTCCTCAGCGCTTCAATGGCCGGATCGTCCGTCGGACCTTCAACCCCGCTGTTCCAGCTGCTGTTTGAGCTGTTGCCGTCGCGGCCGGCTTCACCATTTGCCTCATTATGCTTTTCATTGTAGGATACCAGATCATTCAGCGTGAAGCCGTCGTGGCATGTCACAAAGTTGATGGTCGAGGGTTCCTTTCTGTTCTTATACATGTCGGGCGAGCCCTGAATGCGGTTAATAAGTTCGGGCCCCGCCGATGCATCACTCCGGATAAAATTTCTTACGCAGTCCCTGAAATGACCGTTCCACTCAGCCCACTTATCCGGAGCCGGGAAAGATCCGACCTGATAGAGGCCGGCGGCATCCCACGCTTCCGCAATCAGCTTCGTCTTGGACAGGACCGGATCGTGGGCAAGGGCTTCAAGGAGCGGCGGGCTCTGCATCGGCTTGCCGTCTTTATCCCTTGAGAGGATCGGGGCTTCATCAAATCGGAAGCCGTCCACATGATAGTCGACCACCCAGTAACGCAGGCAGTCCAGAATGTGCTGACGCACAACGACATTGTTGCAGTTCACGGCATTGCCGCAGCCGCTGTAATTCATGTAACCGCCCTTTTCATCCAGGTGATAATACGTGCGGTTGTCGATGCCCTTGTAACTGATGACCGGACCGTCATCCCCCATTTCCGCCGTGTGGTTGAAAACAACGTCAAGAATGACTTCGATCCCGTTCTTGTGCAGCTTCTTGATCATGTTCTTCATCTCGTCCGCTGCCATTCCGTGCGGACCCGAGTAGGCATACGATGATTTCGGCGCGAAGAACGAGATCGTGGAATAGCCCCAGTAATTCAGCCTCTTATCCCCGTCCAGATAGAGCGTCTCCTCCATCTCATCGAATTCAAATACCGGCAGAAGCTCCACACAGTTAATCCCCAGCGCCTTAAAGTAAGGAATCATGTCGACAATTCCGGCATAGGTTCCCTTATATCTGGACGGGCTCGAAGGATCCTTCGTGTAGCCTCGGACGTGGAGCTCATAGATCACCAGATCCTCCATCGGAATCTCCAGCTGGGTGTCATCCTCCCAGTCATAATCATCCATGATGATTTTGCATCGCATCTGCTTCCGCTCGGACTTCTTCTGCCCCCAGACCTCGTGGCCGCTGATCAGCTTGGCGTACGGGTCGAGCAGAGAAGCATTCGGGTCGAATCGCAGACCTTTTTTCGGGGCATATTCACCGAAAAAGCGCCATGTGTACTCCAGTTCCTCCGGATTCTGCCCGAACACAATGATTGAATAGTTGCTTCCCGTTCTGAATTCATCGGGGATAAGAATTCTTGCAAATGCTTCCTCCTCCCCCTGATGATACAGAGTCAGCTCGCAGCCCTCGGCGTCCACTGAGTTGATTGAAAAGTTGATGCCGCCGTTGCCTGACAGCGTGGCACCGAACGGGAAGGCGTGTCCCCTGCAGCAGGTGACGCCGTCGATTTCGATAAAATTGAGTTCATCTATTCGTGCCATGGTAAACTCCTTTGATGATTTAGGGACGATTCTTTTCGCGTGGGAACTCTCACACAAAAAGAACCGTCCGCGACGCATTAGCCGAGCTCATTACTTATAGAATCGATACAACATGATGGCTACCTGCAGTCTCGTACTCTTTTCAAGCGGACCATATCGCTCTTTCGAAAATCCCTTAACGATGCCGGCGCTCACAGCCCAGGCGATGGCCTTCTTTACATTTGCAGAGCAGCCAGATATATCCTTGAATGTGACAGCATTCAGCTGTGCCTGTGTAACTGTAGGCGCGCCCGCTGCCCGGTAGAACATGATCGCCATGGAATCACGGGTGATATTGTCATCCGGCCTGAATGTACCATCGGAATACCCCTTAATGATGCCCTCATTCACAGCCCAGGCAATGGCCTTCTTGGCAGTCGCGCTTAAGCTCTGCGTGTCAGGAAATTTCACTGCCGACAGCATGGCATTGGTGACCGCCGGAGCACCCGCTGCCCGGTACATGAAAATCGTAAAATCCCGTCGAGTGCAGTTCTTCTTTGGCCCGTATGTCACACCGTTGTATCCCAGACTGATCTTGCGGTCCGCGAGCCAGCAGACCGAGGTGAACTCAGTTGCGGTGGAATTGTCCCGCGTCACGTCGTTGAACACGACCTTGACCTTTCTCGACGCGCTGATCGTTCCGTCCGGCGTCTTGGCTGTGATCGTCGCTGTGCCGTAGGTCTTGCCCGTCACGAGACCGCTGCTGCTCACCGTCGCCACGGCTTTGTCAGAGCTGCTCCAGACAAGACTTGAAGCGGCGGGATAGCTTCCTCCGGATGTCGTCATCGCCTCGAGCTGCAGAGTAGAGAGCGTCGGTATGTTGACCCCGTCTGTCTCGCTCAGCGTAAACTTCTCAGGCTTCACAATGGTCATGGTCGCGGTCAGATCATAGAAGCTCTCCTGATCGTATCCCTTCGGTGCCCTGAAGTGTGCAGTCACGACATAGGTGCCGGGTTCCTTATGATTATTGTTGTCATATGTGACCCGGACTGCATCTGACTTGTTCTTCACCTCAAGACTGTGATATTTGCCGTCATAAACAAATGTCTGATCATCGAACTGCATGCCGCAGCTTGTGGTGAGACCCTCGAGTGCTGCAAAGTCATAGACCCAGGCTCCGTTCTTCCACTTATAGTAGCTCCAGACAACGGCGACGAGAAGCCCTTCACCCTCATTTCTGGCGGTCAGCACCTGCCTCAGCATCTTGAGGTAGGAATCGACCTCCTCCTGAGTGGGCTCTTCTCTCGCACTCAGGATATTTTCAAAGAGATCCGTATTTGTCTCTCCGGTTACGACGATGTGCCCCTTGTTCTCACCTTTCAGGACAAAATTCTGAATATCGACACCGCCGGCATAAATCGTCCCGTCCACGGTCAACTGGACCGGGGCGTTCCATCCCAATACCGACAGTATCGGAGTATTCAACGTCCCGTATACCTTCAGAGTGTCCGGATCACCGACGCTCACTCCATCGTACACATTGACCACGGCAAATAGCGGAATATTGATATCTCCCTCAAGCTCAATGAAATTCACCGCCTTCTCGTACGTTGCGGAATACTTAAATCGGTTCGCCCTTGTCACGAGCTGGTGATTGCGGGTAGTCCATGCCGCTGACGTACCCTCCGCGGATATCCAGGTTGTCTTTCCATAGATATCCCTCAGACCCACTCTGGCAATCTTGAAATTCTTGCCGGTCACATCCTCGTCTTCATCCAGATAAACAATGGATTTGAACGTCTTGCCGCTATCCGATGTCACTTTGTATTGTTTGAGTTCGAGCTCGTCGCCATTTGCATTTTCAAGATCAAGCTCGACTTCGGCCAGCTTGTACTCATTGGTGTAGTTGACTGTGAGCGTTACCGCCTGCTGGGATGCAAATGTCGTCAGCGAAAGTTTCACCTCACTCACCGTCGGCTCGGAATCGTTCCGGAGATAGCCGACAATCGTCTGCTTTTCACTGTGGTTGGCCACCTGCAGATAATACGTGCCCCCTCGCAGCTCAAAGCATCCATCAGAACCGCCCACCTCTCTGTTCGTATCCGTGTACAGACGAAGGTAGGCACGATCTTCCGATGTGTAGAAACAATAGTCCTTAGGTATTTCAATCTGCCAGCCGTCCCCTTCTTCATAGAACGGAGAGATGACGACCTTATAGAAATAGGAAGTCTGCGCCGGCTGTGTCTTGTCCTTGTCGGCAGTCAGCGTACCGGCCACATACTTGCGGGTCGTCAGGGTGACCGTGAATGCATCGGTAATTCTGACCTGCCCTTTCCCCGGTATAGCGTAATTGGATCCGGGAACCTCAAATTTCACCTCATGAAGTTCACCCTCATCTTCATCTGTCGGTCCTTCGAACCAGTAATCGATACGGCCTTTGTCATACTTTTTCGTTTCCGGTATCAGGGCTGACACGATCTGCCCCTCATTTTGCGACAGAATCAGCTTTCCGTCCCTTACTTCCTGCTTATCAAAGCTGACAACCGCAAAATCTTCTTCTGTAAAGCGCACGTCAAAGGAATCGATCGTCTTCCACTTATCCATACTCAGGATCGGAATCTCAGCTGTTACAAATGCGTGATCCTTGCTGTAGGTGACGCTCACATTTGCATTCTTAAAATCGAGCACTGTCGAAATCCAGTCATCCTCCGCCTGATAGGACTCTATTTTGAGCGAAGCCCCGGTGCAGCCCGAATTCTTTGCCTTTATGTAGATCGTAGTCCCCTTGTCCAGATGAACGCCGTCGATGAAATAGTCGCCGTATTCGTCTTCATAAAGAGATGTCAGCTGCGTCATATTTCCGTAGTTATCCATCAGATATGATTCCAGCGCGAACGTCTCATAGACATAGGAAGTGAAGCTCAGGCGGAAAGCGTAGTCTCCGGCCTTCGCCGCCTTATACGAATACCAGTGATCCTTGCCGTCCTTCGGGATCGAGACCTTTGTCGTGATCGGCGTGATCTGTTCATCCACGGAGATACCTCCCTCACTCTGCCAGCCGGTGCCGTTCCATATATAGCAGGCATTTGCTGATCCGAACGGATAGAATCGTAACTTTTCGCTCTTGTCATTCGGTTCCATGCGTCTCAGGAAAACAGAAACATCCGTACCATCAGGCAGCTCCTGAATGAGGTCATTGTAGAGGAGTACTTTTCCACCTGACCCGAAAACAAGCTGCATCAGTCCGTCATTGCCAAAGTTTCCGTAAATCGTGCCATTGACATAGATCGGCATCGCGCATTTTGAGATAGTACCCGCTCCTACAACGATACCTTCCGGAATCGAAATGCTGCCGCCGTCATAATTTTTCAGATAGGAGAAACTGGCCACTGTCCCCGCCGGAAGAGAATCAAGGAATTCCTGGAATGTTTTTACGTAGAACGTATCCAGACAGTTCCGGAAAGGAGCCAGCTGCGTACTTGTTTTATATTCATACTCGTTTCCGTCATATTCCACATACACCGCGGAGAGACGGTAATTCCCCCAGCTCTTTATCTCGTCATCATAATCGAACAGGCGAAGAGTCAGCGTCCAGAGACCGTTATTGTCTTTCTGCTGCTCATCCAGAACAAAATTAATCGTGTGCGCGTAATCCCCCGTTGGATTGGTCTCGGTATATACAATCCAGACGTCGTCAAACTCCTGCGCTGCAAGGGTCGTCCGGAGGATCAACTTCACCGAATCATCGATGTAATCATCATTCTCATCCCAATAGCTCCGACGGAAGCTGGGGTCATCGCTGACAAAGTACAAAAATGTATCATTGGACAAGGTCATGCTCTTGACCGGGAATGCTGGGGTGGCGGAGACGGACTCCGCTTCCTCTGACTGCTCTATGGTGAGATTGGGGGCGGGAGGGATGGCGGCATCGTCATTTGGCAGGGCTGCATCGTCGATAAGGCCGTCGTCGGTCGGCAAAGCGGCGGCTTCTGCAGGTATATCTGCTTCCTCTTCGATATCAGGCACGTCGGGAATTGCAGCCGCATCAGTTATTTCCTCGGCATAAAACTCTGCTGCGGAAACTAGTTCTTCCGTCTCAGTCGGAAATTCCGCAGCCAATGCAGGGGATATGGTTCCCGTCACCATGAGAATCATGGTCAATATTACTGCCATCCAATTCTTATAGCGTTTCATAACAGTCCTCCTTCAGTTGATTCACAGCCGGCAATTATCTTTCGCCATTTTCTCTATTTCTGGAATATTATCCTTTGTTTTAGTGTATTATAGTATAATAAGTGATTGGTGGTCCTCGTCTCTAAAGACGATGTACATTCAAGTCTCGCTTCACGACAACTTAATTCATTTGCTTCAGAAAGGAGAAATAACTTGAAATCATTCCGTCTCAAACATCTAAGCATCCCACTCCTTCTTTGCGGCATCTTCTATGCCGTCCTGTGTGTTTTCAGCATCGTCACCGGCCTCATTTACATGAGCGGCAGAAGAAAACTCAATCCGCTGGAGCTCTCCGACAAGTTCGTAAAGAGGCTCTCTGACCAGAGTAAATTAAAGAAATTTACTGTGTTCATGGGATTTGTCACCGTGGTCGTCGGTTTTGTCCAGGGGATTACATCATATGCAATCATCAAAGCCAAAAAGCGCCTTCACTATCGGATCGCGCTCGTCTTCACGTTATTCTCCATCGGCTCCGTGGTTGCCAAGCTGAAAGGAAAGCTAAGCGCGTTCCCGCTCCTTAAAGCGGTTGCCTACGTTTCCATTCTGACCGTGCTGCTCCTTAAAAAAACAAGAGAGCTATTCTCGTCCGGCTTTTGATTGTCATGCGCCACCTTAATCATTTCATTCTTAACTGAAATTTATAGTATAATTATCACATAATTTCCGACAACATTCTACTAATATATATGTATTTTAATTTCAGATATCATTTCGAAGAAGTTGTCTCGTGATTATGGTCTGTAAAAAAGCTGTCCCCACCGCAAGACTGCGGCTGAAGGACAGCTTTTTATATGGAACAAATCTTATCAAATCAACTTTTCAAGACTAAAGGCAGCAAACTCGCCTCGCAATTAAGATTTTGCTGCCTCCGCCCTAGACCCCATGAAACCCGCCAAGACCAAAGGCAGCAAACACGCCTCACAAGCAAGATTTTGCTGCCTCCGCCCTAGACCCCATGAAACCCACCAAGACCAAAGGCAGCAAACTCACCTCAGAATCAAGATTTTGCTGCCTCCGCCCTAGACCCCATGAAACCCACCAAGACCAAAGGCAGCATACACGCCTCGCAATCAAGATTTTGCT
>JAFWIM010000064.1 GCA_017514845.1 Lachnospiraceae bacterium | reverse complement strand
GCTTGCCCTCGAGATCGGCTTTGATCAGTCGGAGGCAGTGGAAGAACTTTTGAGAGCAGAATCCTACGCGAATGTAAGCACAGTGCGCGATCTGGGCGGAAACGCAAGATGCGTACTCGGGTACGCAGCAGAGAATGCGGCGCCTGCCGCCTGCGGTCTGGAGAATGTATGATAGAAAAACTGGATAAGATACTGCACAGACAGGAGGAGATCCTGCGGGAGCTGGCCGCGCCGGAGGTCCTTTCGGACAGTGCAAGGATGACTGCCCTTATGAAGGAGCAGGCGCTTTTGGCTCCGGTCACGGAAGCCTATGAAGCGTACCGCAAAGCCTGTCGCACCGCGGAGGAGTCGGAGTCACTGCTTCTCACCGAGACAGACCCCGAAATGCGGGAGATGCTGAGGGAAGAGCTTGTGCAGTCTAAAAAAGATAAAGAAGAACTTGACGAAAAGATACGGATACTGCTCCTGCCTAAAGATCCCAATGACCAGAGAAATGTCATTGTGGAGATCCGGGCCGGGGCGGGCGGAGACGAGGCGGCGCTCTTTGCTTCGGAGATTTATCGGATGTACACGAGATATGCCGACACGCGGGGCTGGCGCACGGAGATGATCTCCCTGAACGAGAACGGTCTGGGCGGCTTCAAGGAGTGCACGTTCATGATCAGCGGAACGGGAGCGTTTGAACGTCTCAAGTACGAGAGCGGTACCCACCGTGTACAGAGAGTGCCGGAGACGGAGAGCGGAGGAAGAATTCACACCTCGACAGTGACCGTCGCGGTGCTTCCGGAGGCGGAGGAAGTCGACGTGGAAATCGACATGAAGGACTGCCGCTTCGACGTCTTTCGCGCGACGGGCAACGGCGGACAGTGCGTCAACACGACGGACTCCGCGGTCCGGCTCACCCACATTCCTACGGGCATTGTCATCTCCTGCCAGGATGAGAAGTCCCAGCTTAAGAACAGGGCGAAAGCCCTGAAAGTCCTCCGTGCCAGACTATATGATCTGAAACAGAAGGAAGAGCACGACAAGAGGGCAGACCTTCGCAGAAGCCAGGTAGGCACCGGCGACAGGTCGGAAAAAATCAGGACCTATAATTTCGGTCAGGGCAGGGTGACCGATCACAGGATCCACCTGACACTACATAAAATTGACAGCATATTGAACGGTGACCTTGATGAAATCATTGACAATCTGACTGCGCAGGATCAGGCAATGAGACTTGCGGCAGAAGAGAGTAAATAGTCTTTTCCACGGACGACGCGGAGAGCAGGATCTTTGAGCGATGACCATTTTAAGGAGGGTAGTGATGAGGAAAACAGCATTAGTCATTCTTGCGGCTGGCATCGGAAGCCGCTTCGGAGGGGGAATAAAGCAGCTTGCGCCGGTGGGGCCGAGCGGAGAGATCATCATGGACTATTCGATCCATGACGCCATCGAGGCTGGATTTGATAAAGTCGTTTTCATCATCCGCAGGGATATCGAGGAGGATTTCAGGCGGATCATCGGAGACCGGATCGAGAAGCTCATCCCGGTCGAGTACGCATTCCAGGACATTAACGATCTCCCTGAAGGGTTCAGCGTTCCGGAGGGAAGGACAAAACCGTGGGGAACGGGACAGGCGGTCCTGGCTGCGAGAGACGTGATCAATGAGCCGTTCGTGGTCATCAACGCGGATGATTACTATGGAAAGAACGGATTTGTCGCCATGCACGAAGCCCTCGTGAACGCTTCGGAGACCGGCGATGTGGAGGAAATATATCTTGCCGGCTTTATCCTGAAGAATACTCTGTCGGACAACGGCGGTGTCACCCGCGGTATCTGCAGTCAGGATGAGGACGGAAATCTTACCGGCATCGAGGAGACAAAGAACATTATCCGCACGGACAGCGGAAGCGGAGCGGCCGCAATGACGGATGAAGGTCTGGTCGACATCGACGCGGACAGTTTCGTCTCCATGAATATGTGGGGGCTTATGCCTACATTTGTCGACGCCCTTCGTGAGGGATTCCCGAAGTTCCTCGCGGGCATAAAAGAGGGGGACATAAAGGCCGAATACCTTCTGCCGATCATAATTGACGGTATGCTTCAGGAAGGAAAAGCACGTGTCCATGTGCTCCGCACTGAAGACAGGTGGTTCGGCGTGACTTATCGGGAGGATAAGGATTCGGTTCGGGATGCATTTGCAGAACTTGTGAAGAACGGTGTATACGAATCACCGCTCAACAGCTGATACCCGGAGGCTTTTCATTGAAAAAGAAACTTTATGTCACAGCCATTGTTCTGGCTGTACTGCTCGTCGGCTGCGCGCGGGGTGACGCCAAGTCGGCCTACACGGAAGCGTCTACGCAGCTCGTGTCGGGCTCCTATGAAGAGGCCGAGGCCGGCTTCAGGAAAGTCATCGAGAGCGGCTATTATCTGGCCTACGCGTACAGGGGGCTCGGACTCACGCAGATGTCCACGAGCAACTACGCAGAAGCCTGTATAGCGTTCGAGCGTGCGCTTCTCAATGTGGACGGGCAGGGTGCGGATTTCACCAAGGATGTGAATCTGTATCTCGCCTTCTGCAGGCAGAGGCACGGAGAGACGGACAAGACAATGGAGATTTATAACAGCATACTTGCCCGTGAGACTGACCCGGATGTTCTCTTTCTCCGGGGCAGGCTGAACATGGAGCTCGGCAACGAGGCGGCGGCAGCGACGGATTTTGACAAGGCTGCTACGCTGAGCGGAGATTACGATCTCTACATCAACATATATCAGGCCTACGCTTCCCACGGCAAGCGGGCTGACGGCAGCGATTACCTCGAGCGGGCACTTAAGATCGTCAACACGTCCCAGGCCGATTACTACAATAAGGGCCTTGTCAATTATTATCTGCAGAACTATGACGACGCGAAGGCTTACCTGATTCAGGCGCTCGATGAAGATCCGGAGGACTCGGGATCGATTCTCCTGCTCGGAAGAGTGTACCTTGCTCTGAATGACGTCGCCGACGCGAGAGCCATGTTCAACGAATATGTAGACGACCCATCCACAGCACCCGCGGCCTACAACGGCCTTGCGCTTTGCGACATGGAGGATGACGATTACGAAAAAGCGCTTGCAAATGTCGAGAAGGGGCTTGAATACGGCAACAGCACTGCCAACCGCGGCCTGCTCTTTAATGAAATAATTATTTACGAACACCGCAGGGACTGGGCGATGGCCAAGGCCAAATCGGCTGCCTACATAGCCATGTACCCGGCCGACGAGGCGGGGCTTCGCGAAAATGAATTTCTGTCGACGCGGTGACAGGCGGGAGAAGTATATATGATAGAAACTGCCCAGAAAGAAGAACGGGTCCTGCTTGTCGCTGTACAGCTCGGCGACGAGTGGGAGACTCAGGAGTCGCTGGATGAACTGGCTGAGCTTGTGCGAACCGCCGGCGGAGTTGTCGCCGGGCGGGTCACCCAGGCTCGTGAGCGCATTCATCCAGGCACCTATTTAGGTAAGGGAAAAATCGAGGAAGTCGCAGCGCTCATCGAGATGCAGGATATCTCATCCGTGGTCACGGACGATGAGCTCACGCCCGCCCAGTACAACAATCTGACGGATGCGCTCAGTGTCAAGGTGGTGGATCGGACAATGCTGATCCTCGATATATTTGCCCGGTGAGCGAGCACTGCAGAGGGAAAGATCCAGGTCGAACTTGCCCAGCTGCGCTACAGGTCAGCGCGACTGGCCGGACTTGGAAAGTCAATGTCGCGTCTCGGCGGCGGTATAGGAACGAGAGGTCCCGGTGAGAAGAAACTGGAGATGGACAGACGTCTGATCGGGAAGCGGATCTCGGTCCTTAAGGAGGAGCTTTCAGAAGTCGTCCGGCACCGCGAACTGATAAGATCCGGCAGGAAAAAGGGAAAAACTCCGCCTGTGGCGGCGATCGTCGGCTATACCAATGCCGGGAAATCGACACTGCTCAACTATCTGACGGATGCCGGTGTCCTTGCCGAGGATGAGCTTTTTGCCACGCTTGATCCTACGACCAGAGCGGTACTTCTGCCGTGCGGAAGCGAGATACTTCTCACAGACACGGTAGGTTTCATACGCAAGCTGCCGCATCACCTGATCGAAGCGTTCCGGAGCACCCTTGAGGAGGTCGTGTACGCGGATCTGATCATTCATGTGGCCGACGCGTCGAATCCGAGAATGGATACGCAGATGGCTGTCGTATACGATACACTGAATGACCTCGGAGCCGGCGTTAAGCCGGTCTATACGTTATTCAACAAGATCGACCTCCTGAAGGAACGGGAAGGTCATCACCTGTGGGATTCCCGTGCGGAGAAGACATATTGCATTTCCGCTAAGACGGGGGAGGGCATAGAGGCTTTCGCTGAAGGCCTGTCCGAATTTATTCTGCTGGGGCAGATATTATATGAGGAGACGATTCCTTACACGAAGGCAAGCCTGATCTCGCGGATCCGCAGTGAGGGCCAGCTCATGACGGAGGAGTATCGGGAGGACGGAATCTACGTAAAAGCGCTGGTGCCGTCTCCGCTGTACGGAAAGCTCCTCTCAGAGATTTAACCGTTTTCCTGACAGACTATACGTCCTGTACGGCGAACTGCCGGCAGGATAACTAAACTACCGGTCTGTCGGGAAAACTTTTTTTGTATCCTGTTCGTCTCTGTTGCAATATAAAATGAAATGAGCAAAAGTACGCAAATGCTCATCGACTTAATCGTGAAAAATACGCAAACATGCGCAAAATGGGGATTTTTGTCACATTGTAAGTACAGTTTTTGAACGCTTTTCACAAAAAAAAGTGACAAAATTTAGTGATTATTGATGCTCACAAATGATTGAATTTGATTGCGAATTATGCTATTATTTATAAGGGTCGGAATTGAACTTGAAATATTTGCGAAGTGCATGAGGGTGGTCATGATAGAATTTAGTCATGCGGTCATGGCGTAGTGTATAGTGCACCATTGTTTTACAGCCGGACTCAAGGAGATAATATGCTGACAGAGGAAAGATGGGCTTCAATTCTGGACATCGTGGAGAGAGAGAAGGCGGTGTCTGTTCCCGAACTTGAAGCAGTACTCGGAGTATCTGCCTCGACAATCCGAAGGGATCTGACACAGCTGAACAGGATGGGAAAGCTGGTCAAGGTCCACGGAGGCGCGACCAGTATTGAGACCCAGTATGTGAGCAAAGACATTACCATGGAAGAAAAGTATTCCATGAACAATGAGGAAAAGCAGATCATCGGGCGATATGCCGCAGGTCTGGTCGGACCGGATGATTTTGTCTACATTGACGCGGGAACAACAACGGAGTATCTCGTCGATAATATCAAGGAGATGAGGGCGACATATGTTACCAATTCCCTGACACATGCGCTTAAGCTCATCCATAAAGGCTGCAGGACGTTCCTTCCGGGGGGTGAAGTGAAGAAGACCACGGAAGCGATCGTCGGAGGAGATGCCATCGGCTATGTCTCAAGACTGCATTTCACGATCGGATTCTGGGGGACGAACGGTGTTACTTACGAGACAGGGTTCACAACGCCGGATCCGAGTGAGGCGCTGATCAAGCAGATCTCTATGGAGCAGTGCACGAACAAGTATATTTTATGTGACCGGAGCAAGTTCTCCGTGGTGTCGCCGATTACATTTGCAGCATTCGACTCAGCCACGATAATCACGGGAAAACTGACGGACAGTAAATATAAAAAATATGAAAACATTGTGGAGGTGACAAAATGATTTACACAGTAACATTTAACCCGTCGCTGGACTACATCATCAGAGTCGAGAACCTTCGCCTGGGTGTGATCAATCGTACATACTACGAGAACATCCTTCCGGGAGGCAAGGGAATTAATGTTTCCATCGTTCTCAAGAACATGGGACATGAGAGCTGCGCACTCGGCTTTATGGCAGGTTTCACAGGTCGTGAAATTGCAGCGAGACTTGCCACATACGGTGTAGACTCTGATTTCATTGAGGTTTCTGAAGGTCTTTCCAGAATCAATGTTAATGTGAAATCCAACGAGGAATCCGAGATCAACGGTCAGGGACCGAAGATCACGGACGAGAACATTGAAGCTCTCTATACACAGCTTGACAAGCTTCAGGCAGGCGACATTCTGATCATCTCCGGCAGTGTGCCCAACACTCTTCCGGGCGACATGTATGAGCGCATTATGTCGAGACTTGAAGGCAAGGGCATCGACATCGTAGTTGACGCTGAAAAGGATCTGCTGGTCAACGTTCTTAAGTATCATCCGTTCCTGATCAAGCCGAATAATCACGAGCTCGGCGACATCTACGGCGTCACACTGAAGACGAAGGATGAGGTCGTTCCGTACGCTAAGAAGCTTCAGGAAGAGGGCGCGCGCAACGTTCTTATCTCCATGGCAGGCGAAGGCGCTGTATTCATCTCCGAGAAGGGCGATGTCATGAAGAGCGAGGCTCCGAAGGGCACAGTCGTAAACTCTGTCGGCGCAGGTGACTCTATGGTCGCAGGCTTTGTGACAGGCATGATCGAATCGAATGATTACATGACAGCGTTCCGCATGGGCCTCTGCACAGGCTCCGCAAGCGCATTCTCACCGGACCTTGCGACAAGACCGGAAGTAGAAGCTCTGCTTGAGAAACTTCCGCCGATCGAATAAAGCGGAAAGAGACGGTAAGACCGGCAGTGCTGCCGATCCCGCCAGGGGGATTGAGGGCAGCCGACACAGAGAAAAATCCGGAGTATCCAGTAAGGAGCACCGTATTTTTATATCATCGGGAGACAGGGTCTCCCCGACACAAAAGCCCCTGTGGGGGGAATGAGGAGGTTTGGGTATGAGAATTAGAGATTTGCTGAAACCGGAAGGCATTAAGCTCGGCGGAAGCGCAACAAGCAAGATGGATGCCATCAACCAGATGGTAGACCTCATGTACAAAGAGGGCAACATCTCTGACAAAGAGAAATATAAAGCTGCCGTCATTGCACGTGAGAAAGAAAGCACAACAGGCATCGGCGATGGTATCGCTATCCCGCATGCAAAGACAGACGCTGTCAAGGCTCCGGGTCTTGCAGCTATGACACTCCCGGAAGGTGTTGACTACGAAGCACCGGACGGAGAGCCGTCCAACATCATTTTCCTTATCGCAGCTCCGAATACGAAAGAGAACGTTCATCTGGAAGTTCTTTCCCGTCTTTCCATGCTGCTCATGGATGATGATTTCACAGATTCTCTGAGAGGCGCTAAGTCCGTAGACGAGTTCCTTTCCATCATCGACAAGGCAGAGGGCGAGAAGCTCGCTGATGAAGAGGCAAAGGAAGCTGCCGCAGCATCCGGCGTATCCCAGGGCTATGACATCCTTGCGATCACAGCCTGCCCGACAGGTATTGCACATACCTACATGGCAGCGGAAGCTCTCGAGAAGAAAGCAACAGAGATGGGCCTCAAGCTGAAGGCTGAGACACAGGGCTCCGTCGGCGCAAAGAACGTTCTGACCGCTGAGGAAATCGCCAATGCCAAGGGTATCATCATTGCTGCTGACAAGACAATCGACCTTGCCCGTTTTGGCGGCAAGAGAGTCTATCAGACATCTGTTTCTGCCGGTATCAACAAGCCGGAAGAACTGATCAATAAGATCATCAACAACGAAGCACCTATCCTTGACGGAACAGCTCCTGCAGCATCCGCTTCCGGCGGTGAGGGCCAGGGCATCGGCGCTTCCTTCTACAAGTACCTCATGAACGGTGTCTCCCACATGCTTCCGTTCGTTGTTGGCGGTGGTATCCTGATCGCGATTGCATTCCTGATCGACGGATTCCTTGCTCCGAACGCAGGCGCTGACTTCGGTTCCGCAACACCGGCAGCACACTTCTTCAAGCAGGTCGGTGGCGACGCATTCGGCTTCATGCTTCCGATCCTTGCAGGTTACATCGCAATGGCGATCGCTGACAGACCTGGTCTTGCAGTCGGTTTCGTCGGTGGTACTCTTGCAAATGCAGGCTACAGCTGGGGCTGGCTCGGCGGCGGCGCTGCTGTCGGCGGCGGCTTCCTCGGTGCTCTGTTCGCAGGCTTCGCGGCAGGTTTCTTTGTCAAGTGGCTCGAAGGCGCATGCGATGCTCTTCCGGATTCTCTTGAAGGCATCAAGCCCGTTCTTCTGTACCCGCTGATCGGTATCCTGGCTATCGGCATTATCATGTTCACAGTCAACCCGATCTTCGCATGGATCAACACAGCAATGACCAACGTCCTGAACGGCATGGGAACATCCAACCTCGTTCTCCTCGGCGCAATCGTCGGCGGCATGATGTCCATCGACATGGGCGGCCCGTTCAACAAGGCAGCTTACGTTTTCGGTACAGCCATGCTGGCTGAAGGCACAGACGCAGGCAAGATCATCATGGCTTCCGTCATGGTCGGTGGTATGGTTCCTCCGCTCGTAATCGCTCTTTCCACAACAATCTTCAAGAATAAGTGGTCTGAGGCTGATAAGAAGGCCGGTCTTGTAAACTACATCATGGGTCTTTCCTTCATCTCCGAAGGTGCTATCCCGTACGCTGCAGCTGATCCGGGACATGTCATTCCGTCCTGCATCATCGGTTCCGCAGTCGCAGGTGCTCTTTCTGCTATGTTCGGATGCGCAAGCCCGGCTCCGCACGGCGGCTTCTGGGTAATCGCGATCATCACGAACCCGATCATGTATTTCGTAGCGCTCGCAGTTGGTTCTATCATCGGCTGCCTGATCCTTTCCTTCTGGAAGAAGCCGTACGAGGGCTGATACTGATTCTTAAGCTACAGTCGGTATATGTCAGTGGCGGATGTCTCCACTGACATATACGATCACATGCTTTTTCTAAAAAGTGTGTGAAAAAGATGCACAGATACTGTTAATATTAAATGCTTTTGTGCTATAATACGATTTAGGCAGAACAGTCTGGAAGCAGTCCGGGTCAGGGCAATAAAGACTGTTGAATATTTTGATAAGGAGATCAATCTTATGAAGTCATTTAGCTATGTAATCACAGATCCTGAAGGCATCCATGCTCGTCCGGCAGGCGAACTTGTAAAGCAGTGCAAGTCCTACGCAAGCAAGATCACTATCATCAAGGATGGCAAGTCAGCTAATGCTGCTAAGATCCTTGCAGTCATGAGCCTTGGCGTAAAGAAGGGCCATGAGGTTACTTTCCAGATTGAAGGCGCTGACGAAGACAAGGCTGCTGCTGAGATCGAAGCTTTCATGAAAGCTAATCTGTAATCAGCACACATGCTTAAATAGCGAAACGAATTGGGGGCTGCCGCACGTATGTGCGGCAGCCTTTTCACTCTTATCGGGACCTGAATAATGGAAAATATAAAGGGAAATAATACTTAGTAAAGAATTCCGAGACTCCGCCGAAATACGGCAGGCGTCTCGGAGTTCTTTATTATTGTCAAAAATGTGCTATACTAAAAGGAGCTTGAATGAGGTCCGGAGGCGTATATGTATTGTGGAAACTGCGGCGGAGAAATCACCGATAAAGACGCCTACTGCCCCTACTGCGGAGTGATGAACGTGCGGGCGGCAGAGACAGAATATATGGAGAAGCTCGAAGATATTCGGGAGAATACGGAAAAGCTCGGAGATGAGGGCGGCAGACACACGAAGAAGGAGGTCAGACGTGTAGGTAGACTGGCCGCCATTATCTTTGCCATTGTTGCAGTCCTCGTACTCGGCCTCTTTGTATTCAGCTGGGCTATGGATCACTTCTTTTACGGAAACGGGCGTGATGCCAGGGATGAGGCAGCCTTCAAGGAGAAGTATTTTCCCAAACTGGAAGAGCTATATGCTTCAGGCGATATGGATGCGACCTGCGATTACCTGAACGAGATCGGCGGAGAGGACGGAGCCGAGGTGCTTCAGATGTGGCCGCACTATAAGTATATATCTTATTATATGGACTACAAAATCGTTCATGCGATACCGGGGACGGAGCTTGATAATGATTTCTGGAATCTCAAATACGATGAGGTCCTGTATGCCGGGATCGAGCTGATTTATCAGGCGGGATACTTTGGTCAAAAGAATATGAGTGCCGAGGAGACAGAAAAAGTTAAGAAGTATGCTTCCGAGGCGGAGGATATATTTTCTGAATACTTCTCACTGGATAAATCAGAACTCGACGAGATTTATCGGAACTGTACAGATGAAGAAGGCTATGTCTACTATACGAAGATACAGGAATGGGCTAAGAAGACTGGAGGTGCGAAATGAAGTGTCCTAAATGCGGCGCACCGCTCAGAATGGAAGAAAAATTCTGTACTTACTGCGGTGCTCCCAATACACTGGCAGCCAAACATCAGGCCGATATGGACCATTACGAGCGTGAGTTTGCCGAGACACAGCAGGAAGTGCTGAAAAAGAGCCGGAAGGCAGGATCGCTGGCTGCCATGCTGGTAGTGCTCGTTATCATGATCGTTCTCAACATTATTGCCGGATTTATTTCCGCAAATGCCTGGCAGATCAAGTATGACAGGCGAAAACAGGAAGCGGCAAAACATGCCGAGGAACATATTGCAGCCATAAACAGGATGATCGAGGAGAAAGACTATATATCGATCAGAGACTATTATTATGACAACGATATGGCTGATGGCGAAACGTTTGAGGCCTACAGCGCGATCGTACATTATGCCGGAAATCTTGAAGACCTGTACGGCACCCTGTGTAATTTTGATGCTTACAGCTTCTGGCAGTCGGATTCTCCTAACTCCAGTCGAATAACGTATCTGGCTGATGATATCATAGAACTGTATGAGGATCCGAAAAACAACTATTACCGGGATGAGGCGGTCACAGACGATAAGATGGCCATTATCGAGGATATACGTCATCAGGCGGAAGGACTGCTTGTTGCCTATGCAGGATTCGATAAGGAAGAGGTCGGTGAGCTGAAGAATATGTCGAAAGCAAGGATCGAAGAAAAGGTCAGGGAAAATCTTGAAGCTGTCTTCGAAGAAAAGCGAGAGGCGGAGGAAGCTGAAAAAGCTGCTCAGGCTGAGGAGACGGAGAGTTTTTCCGTGGAGGCTTTTATTGAGCAAGTACAGGGAGGTGCAGGCGTATGAGAAAGAAGAGAACAGGTGTCAGCGTTGGCACGATCCTCTACGTGGTGCTGCTCGTGATCCTGTCTCTGGTGCTGGTGATTCAGATTTCCTACATTGCATCGGAACTCAGAGACGACAGGTATGATTACTCGGCTGATGAGGACGATTACATAAGAATGACCACGTATGAGAACTATTATCGGATTCTCGATGAGGCGACAAATGACAGCCGGCTTGGTAAAAAGCACACAGAAGTCGAACAGGAGATCCGGGCTCTCGGGTTTTATTACGAGGCAGCTACTCTGTATAAAGCGTATCTCGCTATTGATGACAGCAAGTCCGCAGCGCAGCAGAAAGCCCGGATGGACAGATTTAAGGAGGAAGCCGGATCCTACAGATCTGAGACAGGCAATATCGACAAGCTGCTCGGTACCAGCTGAGAGATAGAAAAAAGTCAAAGAAAAGGGGCTGTCGCATTAAGGTGAGCCACCACTATATATGGCAGACGTTATTTGCAAATGTCTGTCATATATAGTGGTGACACCGTCTAATGCGACAGCCCTTTAGTGTTTGTTACTGCAGGTTTGTCTTCGTCTCCTGAAGCTTCAGAGCACGGACCTTCAGCGGCAGGCCGAAGAGAGTGATGAAGCCGTCCGCGTCATGATGGTCATACATGTCGCCGGTCGTGAAGGAAGCGAGAGATTCGCTGTAGAGGCTGTACGGAGAAGTCGTGCCGGCCTTGATGATGTTGCCCTTATAGAGCTTGAATCTGACTTCGCCTGTCACATATTCCTGTGTGGATTTTGCAAATGCAATCAGCGCGTCGCAAAGCGGCGTATACCACTTGCCCTCATAGACGACCTGGGCGAGCTTGTCGCCGACAGTCTTCTTGAATTCCATGGTCGCGCGGTCAAGGACGAGCTCCTCAAGCTGCTTGTGAGCCTCCATGAGGATCGTGCCGCCCGGCGTTTCATAGACGCCGCGGGATTTCATGCCGACAACGCGGTTCTCAACGATATCGACGATGCCGATGCCGTTCTCACCGCCGAGCTTGTTCAGCGTGCGGATGATATCGGCGACCTTCATCTGCTTTCCGTTGACGGACGTCGGGACGCCCTTTTCAAATGTCATCGTGATCTCTGTCTCCTTGTCCGGAGCTTTCTGCGGGGAGACGGAGAGGACGAGCATGTGCTCGTAATTCGGAGCGAGGGACGGATCTTCAAGCTCGAGGCCCTCGTGGCTGATGTGCCACAGGTTGCGGTCGCGGCTGTAGCTCTGGGAGTGATCGAACGGAAGATCAATGCCGTGAGCCTTGCAGTATGCGATCTCATCTTCGCGGGACTGCATGGTCCAGAGATCTGTCATTCGCCACGGGGCGATGACCTTGATATCCGGAGCCAGAGCTTTGATGCCCAGCTCGAAGCGGATCTGATCGTTGCCCTTGCCGGTTGCGCCATGGCAGATCGCGACAGCGCCTTCCTTGCGCGCGATCTCGACCAGCTTCTTTACGATAGCGGGACGGGCCATGGATGTGCCGAGCAGGTATTTGTTCTCATAGACAGCGCCTGCCTGTACGCAGGGCATGATGAAGGTTTCAGCAAAATCATCATTGATGTCCTCGATATATAATTTTGCAGCTCCGGAAAGCTGTGCCCTCTCAGAGAGACCGTCCAGCTCGTTCCCCTGTCCGCAGTCTACGCAGCAGCAGATGACTTCGTATCCGAATGTCTCTTTAAGCCACGGGATGACAGCTGTCGTGTCCAGACCGCCTGAGTAGGCAAGTACCACTTTCTCTTTGCTCATAATAAAATCCTCCTGGTATTTAGTACATTTGGGACCGTATGCCGGTGTCCTTACATTGTATATGATTTTTCTCGTATTGCAAATCTTTTTCTTTATTGCCCTGCAACGAGATATACTATACACCTTATGCAAGGTTTATGCAAGTATATGTGTAAAATTCAGAAATGTGTTGCATAATATTCAAAGAATGTGTATAATTATGCAAATGATAATGAGGTTTACTTTTTTTAAGTGTTGATATATTATTTATAAGGTTTGGACAGATAAATAATCAAACGGAAAAACTCCCACGAATTGGTCCCTGTCAGGTCTTTTATTTTTGGAATGTGGCATAACTTAAGGATCGAAGTGAGAAGTATATACAGGTTTTCTGAGGAGGGTATATGAAAGTTATAGACGGCGGTATCACATCCGCAAAAGGTTTTTTTGCCGCAGGCTGCGCGGCAGGCATCAAAAAGAACGGAAGCGCTGATATGGCGATGATATATTCGGAAGTACCAGCTGAGGCGGCAGGAACATTTACGACCAATGTGGTCAAGGCAGCTCCGGTCATCTGGGACCGTGATATAGTGAGATCAGGCGGTCTTGTTCAGGCGGTCGTCATTAATTCCGGTGTTGCAAATGCATGCACTGGCCAGCTGGGTCTTTCCTACTGCAGACAGACGGCGGAGGCAGCCGCAGAGAACTTCGGCATCGACCCGCTCGAGGTCCTGGTCGCGTCCACCGGCGTTATCGGCCAGCAGATTCCGATCGATAAGATCACGGCGGGCTGCGGCATGCTGAAAGAAGAGCTCGGCTCTACGCGTGAGGACGGCTTATCCTGCGCGAAGGCCATCATGACCACAGATACCGTATCCAAGGAAGCTGCCTGCGAGATCACTCTCTCTGACGGGACGATCGTGACGATTGGCGGCTGCTGCAAGGGCTCGGGCATGATTCACCCGAATATGTGCACGATGCTCTGCTTCATCGGAACGGACGCGGCTATCTCCAAGAAAATGCTTCAGAAAGCACTCTCCGATGTTGTCCCCGAGACATTTAATATGGTCTCCGTGGACGGCGATACGTCCACCAATGATACATGCATCCTGATGGCCAACGGGTTGGCAGGCAACGCGGACATCATATCCGAGGATGAGGATTACAAGATCTTCCACGATGCTCTCCACGCTGTCATGACATCTCTGTCCAAACAGATGGCGAGGGACGGCGAAGGGGCTACATGCCTCTTTGAGGTGAAGGTCGTAAACGCTGACACGAAGGAGAACGCGCGGATACTTGCCCGCTCAGTCGTGTCTTCTTCACTCACGAAAGCCGCAATCTATGGTCACGACGCGAACTGGGGACGTATCCTCTGCGCGCTCGGCTACTCAGGTGCCATGTTCGATCCCGAAAAGGTCGATCTGTATCTTGCGAGCGCTGCGGGAGAGCTCAAGATTCTTGAGGATGGCGTATCGACCGGATACAGTGAGGAATTTGCAACAAAAATTCTCTCCGAAGACGCGATCACGGCGACCTGCGATATGAAAATGGGAGATGCATCCGCGGAAGCATGGGGCTGCGACCTCACACACGCATACGTGGATATCAACGCGGACTACCGCTCATAATAAAAGAAGGCAGTATCCCGGGGGCGGATCGGCATAAGCTGCCGGCGAACACGGGAGAACGCAACAGTCAAATACGTGGCAGCATGGCGGGCATATAAGGCTAAGGAGGAACAGTATGGCTGAAAATATGGATCTATGGCTGGAAAAGGCGCAGGTGCTTATCGAAGCGCTGCCCTACATCCGCGAATTTAACGGAAAGACGATCGTAGTCAAATACGGCGGATCCGCGATGACGGATTCCCACCTGAAGAAGAGCGTCGTCAAGGATGTGACGCTCCTCAAGCTTGTCGGCATGAAGCCGATCATAGTTCACGGCGGAGGAAAGGAAATCAGCAAATGGGTCAAGCTCTCCGGACAGACCCCTGAGTTCGTGAACGGACTCCGCGTGACGGACGCAAAGACCATGGAGATCGCCGAGATGGTCCTCGGCAAGGTGAATAAGGGTCTCGTCCAGTACATGGAGGGAAACGGCATCAAGGCATGCGGCATCTCCGGCAAGGACGGCGGAACGATGCGCGTTAAGAAGAGAGAGCTCGCTGATGGTCGGGACATCGGCTTTGTCGGTGAAGTCACAAAAGTTGATACGACGCTGATCAACACCCTGCTCGAGAATGATTTCGTCCCGGTCATCTGCCCAATCGGCCTCGGCGAGGAGGACTGCAAGTCGTATAATGTGAATGCCGACGACGCGGCCTGCGCAATCGCGACGGCCATGAAGGCGGGCAAGCTCGTATTCCTGAGTGATATCGAGGGCGTATATGAGGATCCCCATGATCCGTCGACGCTGATCTCGGAGCTGACTGTTGACGATGCGGAAAAGTTCATTGCCTCCGGCAATGCGGGCGGCGGAATGCTGCCGAAGCTCCAGAACTGCATCGAGGCTATCAGGCAGGGCGTTTCCCGCGTCCACATCCTTGACGGAAGAGTTGAGCACTCACTGCTCCTCGAGTTCTTCACGGACAAGGGTATCGGTACAGCCATCATCGATGAGGAAGGCAGCCGGTATTATCACGGCGATAAGTAAAAATACAGAGAGGTACAAACAATGAATCAGCAGGAGATTATGACCACTGTCGATGAGTATGTGCTGCATACTTACAATCGTTTCCCGATTTCCATCGATCGGGGGATGGGGACCCGTGTGTGGGATACTGAAGGCAAAGAGTATCTGGATTTTATGGCGGGCATTGCTGTGTATGCGCTCGGCTACCACTATCCCGAATATGATGAGGCGCTGAAAGCGCAGATCGATAAGGTGCTCCACACGTCGAACCTCTATTATCATGAGCCGCTGGCGTGCGCGGCCAGGGCAGTGGTCGAATCCACCGGGCTCTCCAAAGTCTTCTTCACCAACAGCGGCGCGGAGGCCATCGAGGGCGCGATCAAGTCCGCGAGGAAATACGCGTGGATGAAGGACGGAAAGAATAACCACGAGATCATCGCGATGCACAGCTCGTTCCACGGCCGCTCTGTCGGCGCGCTGTCCGTCACAGGCAACGCCCACTATCAGGACCCGTTCAAGCCGCTCATGGGCGGAGTCGTATTTGCGGAATTCAATAATCTGCAGAGTGTCCTTGACCTTGTCAATGACACTACCTGCGCGATTCTCCTTGAGACAGTTCAGGGAGAAGGAGGCATCTATCCGGCAACTCCGGAGTTCCTTCAGGGAATCCGCAGGATCTGCGATGAGAAGGACATCCTTCTCATCCTTGATGAGATCCAGTGCGGCATGGGACGCACCGGGACCATGTGGGCATACGAACAGTACGGCATCAAACCTGACATCATGACCTGCGCGAAAGCTCTCGGCTGCGGTGTTCCGGTCGGCGCTTTTGTACTTAACGAGAAGGCGGCAGCCAAAGGCCTCATGCCGGGTGACCACGGCACGACTTACGGCGGGAACCCGTTCGTCTGCGCGGCAGTCGCGGAAGTTTTCGACCTGTACGAGAAAATCGACCTCATCTCACATGTGAAGGAGGTTTCAGAGTATCTGGCCTCATCGCTCGATGCGTTTGCCGAAAGGCACTCGTGTGTTGTCGCGCATCGCGGCCTCGGACTGATCCGCGGGCTTGAGTTTGCAAAGGACGTGTCTGTAGGGGAAGTGACCCAAAAAGCACTTGAGAAAGGCCTCCTTATCATCAGTGCAGGATCGAACGTGCTGCGCTTTGTCCCGCCGCTCATCATCACGAAAGAGGATGTGGACGAGGCGATGGCAATCCTTGAGGAGTGTATCTGAACTGCTGTCGGTAGATAAACTGACTATTTTAGAAAAGTTTGAATGAATGAGAGAGCTGTCGCGATGCGGCAGCTTTTTTCATTGAGATCAGTGCCAAGCAGAATAAAAGTCAAAACGACTAAAATAAGTGTTGACACAGGATGTGGCGCGTGATATTGTGATTATAGTCAAAGCGACTATAATCAACGGCTGATTCAAAGAACGGAGGTTACACTATGGGCGGCGGATATTGGAATAAGAATGATTTTGTAAAGTACTCCAGGACAAGGGGCAGAAGAGTGACCATAGACGGCAGGATTGATATCAGTATGATTCGGGACGCAAGGGACATGTATGAAAACGTGCATCTCGCAAAAGAGCTTGACCCGAAGAATGTCATGCGGGAATGCTGTGACAGCACTGAGCATCCGGAAACGATTCCCGTGATCCTTGCGCTTGATGTGACAGGGTCAATGGGGAAATCCCTCATAAAGACGGCTGCCAGCCTCAACGAGATCATGCAGCATGCGCTCAGGGAATTCAAGGACGTTGAATTTATGATCATGGGCATCGGGGACCTCTTCTATGATAAGGCTCCGATCCAGATATCCCAGTTCGAATCCGATGTGAGAATTGCCCGGCATCTGGACAAGATTTGGTTCGAAAGAGGCGGCGGCGGAAATGCCAGCGAATCGTATTCTGCCGCGTGGTACATGGGACTTCTGCACACATCTCTGGATTGCTGGAAGAGGGGAAAGAAGGGAATTATTATTACGCTGGGAGATGAACCGCTCAACCCGCTGCTGCCGGCACGGAGGCTGGGGCAGATCACGGGCGATGACCTCTCGGCGGATATTGATACAAGGATACTGCATATTGCGGCATGCGAAAAATTTGATATCTTCCACATTGCTGTTGACGATGAAGGCAACTGCTTCCACGGATATAAGAATCTTATTGCAAAGACTTTCGGACCGCTTCTTGGGGACAGACTGCGCGTCTCCACGATCGACGCTCTTCCCGCAGCGATCATCAGCTGCCTCCGGGAATGCGGTGCCAGAGATAATGTTGCGAGATATGGGAGAGGAATAGAGTATGCAGGAAATCAGAATTGTGTCCGGGGCTTCCTACGGTGACGAAGGAAAAGGACTTGCGGTGGATTTTTTTGCCTCCCGTTATTCCGCAAAAACTGTAAACGTCCTGACCAACGGCGGTCCGCAGAGGGGGCATACGGTAGAACTGGAGGACGGAAGACGGCATGTCTTTAAGCATTTTGGGGCCGGAACATTCCGCGGAGCGGAGACATATTTCGCAGAACAGTTCATGGTGAATCCGATGGAGTTTGTCAGGGAGTATGACATCCTTGCAGACATGCAGGGAGGACCTGTTTCCTGTGCGGCGCCGGTGTGCAGATTCACGACCCCGTGGGATATGCTGATCAACCAGTTCCTCGCCATTAAAAACGGCAATCGTAACACATGCGGATTCGGAATATGGGAGACGTATCTTCGGTACGGGCGCGGACAGGGGATAAGTTTCGGAAAGTATGCCGGGATGTCCTCAGAGGAAAGGCACGCATACCTGTGCGGACTCAGGGACGGGTACTTCACTTGCAGAGCGAAGGAGCTTGGAATCACGGAGTGGATGAGCGACGGGAGAGGAGACCTCAGTGATGTCTTTTTCGCAGAGGGGCTCGTCCGCCATTATGAAGAGGATTTTGAGAGAATGCTCAGTCTGTGCCCGATCAGGAAGGAGGATTTCCTGCGGGGATTTGGAACAGTGGTCTTCGAAAATGCGCAGGGCCTTCTGCTCGATGGAAACAGGGAAGAAGAGCAGGACAAGACGACGCCGTCCACTACCGGAATCGGCAGAGTACTTCAGATAGTTGAGAGGCAGTTCCGTGGGGCGGACGTGGAGGCCATATATGTGACAAGATCTTATCTCACAAGGCATGGAGAAGGCACCATGGAAAACGAGCTTTCGGAAAATGACGTCAGGAAAATGCTCCCCTGCATCCTGCCGGACAGAACGAACTTAGAGAACTGTTTCCAGGGCCCGCTGCGTTATGGTATACTGAGTGAGAAAAAATTGGCGGAACGAATCGTGACTGACTTCAGAAGAAGCGCTCCGGCACGGAATAATGCATACCGATGCTCCGTGATGATGACTCACCTCAATGAATACAGAAATATTGACACGGACATGCTGGCAGGCATGATCGGAGGAAGTGTCTATCTTTCGGATGGGAGGACCGCCAGAGACATATGCAGGGGATGAACAAATGGAATCAAGGCTGGAAGAGCAGTACCTCAGAGAATACGACCCGTCACAGTTCGACAGGCCGTCCGTTACAGTCGACATACTCGTATTTACGATTTGTCAGAAGAAACTGTGCGCTCTCCTGATCAAGAGGGATATGCCGCCGTTCATCGGAAAATGGGCGATTCCGGGAGGATTTATCAAAATGAACGAGTCTGCCGATCAGGCGGCTGCGCGAAAATTGAAGGAAGAGACGGGAATAGAAGGGGTGAGGCTTGAACAGCTGTACACGTTCTCAGCCATAGACAGAGATCCGAGAACGAGGGTCATATCGATCGTTTATTTTGCGGCGGTTCCGTATGACAAGCTGAAGTTCGGGGCCGGCAGCGGCGTTAAGAGCGCAGAACTCTTCACTGTAGGACAGATACAGGGTGACAGTGTTTCCGGTCCGCCGGAGGAGACGGATGATAATGACGCATCGGATATTCTTCTGACAGGCAGGAACGGGGAGGAGATTGCTATTACCGACATTGCTTTCGACCATGCGACGATAATTCGCTATGCTGTGCGAAGGATGCGCGGAAAGCTGGATTATACGGAACTTGGGTTTGATTTCCTTAAGGACAGTTCGGCGTTCACACTCCCTGAACTCAGGGAAGTCTACGAAGCGGTCCTGGACAGACCGCTTGACGCAGGCAACTTCCGCCGCACGATTTTGATGAAATACGTATCCGGAGGACGTGTAAGGCAGGTGGGAATTCAGAAAGAATCGGTCGGAAGACCTGCCGCTGTTTATTCACGAACTACATAAACGAATATATGTCTTGTAAGGAAGAGAGGGCTGTCATTGTGACGGCCCTTTAATGACAGTTCAGACAGGCTGTTCTCATATTACGTTTCCGACAGCAAAGCATCCATCTTCGTGAGAAAAACATTGTTGGTCCGACCGAGAGATCGCGCAGGCAGCTTGCTGCCTGCGCAAGCTCGCAGGGTAGGACCAACGTTTTTCGATGAAGATGATGTTTGCGTCGGATTCTTGATCATCGCAACAGCCCGCCTGAACTGTCACGGCCTTTCTCTTTCGCTCAGTTAAATTCATAAATCTATCTTGTATTTTGAAAACAGATTCGTTAAAATTAAATCGTGCACGTACCGGTACAGCATAGACTGGAGGTGCACGTATGTTGAGAAAAACTGCGAAATCCATGGCGGCCTTTGTCATGGCTTTTCTCTTCTTATGCGGCTGTACGCATAACAGAGATGAATCCGTAAATACACAGCAGAACATAGCCGAAGAGTATTTTGGGTCTGAATCCGTGTCGGACGGAGAGTCGCAAGACGGCGCGAACACAAGCCAATCAGGCAGCACTTCCGCCGGAGAGGGCGAAGAAGGTACATCTGATCCGCCCGCGCAGGGACAAACAGAGGATGATACTATTTTCATCTATGTCTGCGGCGCGGTCAAAGAACCCGGAGTGTATGTACTTCCGGAAGGCTCGCGGGTTTTTGAGGCGATTCGGATGGCCGGCGGGATGACGCCGGATGCCAATGAAGCGTTCGTCAATCAGGCGAGAGTCCTGGTTGACGGTGAGCAGATAACGGTCTTCACGAAGGAGGAGACGGAGGGGCTGGACCCTGAAACCTTTGACTATGATGATCCGGCTGCATCCCCCGAGACGTCGGGGAAGATCAACATCAACAAAGCCACGGTGGAGGAACTCACTTCCCTTTCGGGGATCGGTGAAGCCAAAGCTCTGGCGATCATTGAGTACAGGGAGACAAACGGCGCATTTCGCGAGATTGCCGATATCATGAAAGTCAGCGGAATCGGGGAAGCGCTTTATAATAAAATCAAGGACGACATTGATGTCAGTTAGGAGTTATAGATGGCACGAAGAGTATTGGTCGTAGATGACGAAAAATTGATTGTTAAGGGCATACGTTTTTCACTGGAGCAGGACGGATACGAAGTCACATGCGCGTATGACGGCGAGGAGGCCGTGCAGTACGCCAAGCAGACGGAATTCGATATCATACTGCTTGACCTCATGCTCCCCAAACTTTCCGGACTTGAGGTCTGCCAGCAGATCAGAGAGTTCTCATCGGTCCCGATCATTATGCTCACCGCCAAGGGGGAGGATATGGATAAGATCCTCGGCCTCGAGTACGGTGCTGATGACTATATTACGAAGCCCTTCAACATACTTGAGGTGAAGGCAAGGATCAAAGCCATTCTCCGCAGGTCCAAGAGACCGGCGGACGACAAGGCTCAGACAAAAACCGTCGAGATCGCCGGGCTCAGAATGGACTGCGACAGCCGCCGCGTCTATGTGAACGGCAAAGAAATATATCTTACCGCCAAGGAATTTGATGTTCTCGAGCTGCTCGTATTCAATCCGAACAAGGTCTACAGCCGCGAGAACCTTCTGAACATTGTCTGGGGATATGAGTACCCGGGTGATGTGCGCACGGTTGATGTCCATATCCGCCGTCTGCGGGAGAAGATCGAGGAGAACCCGTCAGATCCGAAATACGTTCATACTAAGTGGGGTGTAGGTTATTATTTCCAGAGCTGATAAACAGCCGAGAGGGATATTTGTCCGGAGCCTCCGGTTCCGGTTCATGGTCATTCTGATCCTGATCGGTATTGTACCGTGTATAATTGCGACCAACGTCGTAAGCAGAAGTTATAAGAATCGCGCTGTTTCTTTACGCGAATCGAGTGTAAAGAACCAGTGCGACATTTTGCGCGCTCATTTAGACTCGGAGGACTATCTGAACAACTTAGATTCCAAGGTCGTAAACAGCGAGCTGGCGCTTCTTTCAAATGTCTATAACGGACGCATAGCCATCATGGACGAAGACTTTAAGGTCGTCACCGATACCTATGATGTTGATATAGGAAAGACGTCCGTGTCCAAGGAAGTCATCAGCTGCTTTGAGAGCGGCAAGGGGACATCGCAGTACGATGACCGCAATAACTATATTATCATGACATTCCCGATCGAAGTCAAAGGACGGGTCAAAGGCGTCATGCTCATATCTGTCTCCACCAACGAGATCGCGCAGAATGCGCGCCTGCTGGAGAACCGCGGTCTGACTGTCACGGTGATAGCGTCATTTGTCATGCTCATTCTCGGCTACATCCTCGCCGG
>JAFWIM010000063.1 GCA_017514845.1 Lachnospiraceae bacterium | reverse complement strand
GCGCGCAAGATGACACTCGTCTTCATCGTGAGTACAATCTCGCGATGAAGAATAAACGCCTCCGGCGGATCGCAGACGTGCGCAGTGGAAAGCGCTTACGCGCTGCGCACGTCGCGGCAAGAACGCCGAGGCGTTCTTGAAACAGAAATAAAGGACCCCGGTCTCCGCAAAATGGAGACCGGGGTCTTTTTCTTAATCATATATCTGCCGGACGCGGCAAGAACTCTAAGGCGTCCTTGGAGAAGGGATAAAGCAGCATATCAGCCGATCAGAACTTCGACATTGACGGAGCTGCCGGCCGGAGCAACGGGCAGGACATTTGTCTCAAGCTCAGTTCCATCCACTGTGACAGTGTAATTGACGGATTCGATATTTTTCGGGTTCTTTACCGTAATGTGGTAGGTTGCGCCGCGGAACTTTCTCGTTACCCTGAATTCGGACCATGCGGCTGGAATGCACGGCCGCACACGGAGACCGTCAAAATCCGGATAGATGCCGAGAATGTACTGCGACGCGTCCACAAATGTCCAGGAGGCCGTGCCTGTCAGCCAGCTGTTCTTGCCCTCGCCGAAGTTCACTGCGTCGCGGCCGCCGACCATCTGGCAGTATGCGTACGGCTCTGTCCTATGGATCTCACCCTTATCCTCGAGATAGGAGGGGGTGATTTTTTTGTATATGCTGTAGGCGCGGTTGCCGTGGCCCATCTCCGCCTCCGCAATGGAGACCCAGGGGTTGTTGTGGCAGAAGATGCCGGCGTTTTCCTTGTACCCCGGCGGATAGGAGGAGACCTCTCCGAGGTTCAGGTGATAGTCTTTGTAAGCGGGCTGAAGGATCATGATGCCGTACTCGCACTCAAGTCTCTCCCTGGTGCTGTCCAGAGCTTTCTGGGCTTCGCCCGTCTCCTTTCCGATGCCGGCCATGACGCAGAAGCCCTGCGGCTCGATGAAGATCTGGCCGTCCTCGCACTCATGCGATCCGACTTTCTGGCCGAAAGCGTCGTAAGCGCGCAGGAACCACTCGCCGTCCCAGCCCTCGGTGAGGACTGTTTTTTCCATTACCGCAATTTCTTTCTCCGCCTCGAGGGCTTTTTCCTCATCTCCGATATGTCTCAGAATCTCTACATACTCTTTGCCGTACTTGACGAACATTCCCGCAATGAAGACGGACTCCGCGACAGGACCTTCGCTCGGGCCTGTCGTCTGGAAGGATTCTCCCGGCTCGTCGGAGAAACAGTTGAGGTTGAGACAGTCGTTCCAGTCGGCCCGGCCGATGAGCGGCAGGCCGTGGGGACCCTTGTGGGTCACGGTGTAGTTGAAAGATCTGTGCAGATGCTCAAGGAGAGGGGCGGCCAATGCATCGTCGTTGTCGAACGGCGTCATCTCATCGAGAATCGAGTAGTCGCCTGTCTCGCGGATGTAGGCGGAAACACCGGCGATGAGCCACAGCGGATCATCGTTGAAACCGCTTCCGACATCCATGTTGCCGCGCTTGGTGAGCGGCTGATACTGATGGTAGGCGCTACCGTCCGGGAACTGGGTGGCCGCGATGTCTATGAGACGCTGGCGTGCTTTGTCCGGGATCAGGTGCACGAATCCGAAGAGGTCCTGGCTGGAGTCACGGAAGCCCATGCCGCGGCCTATGCCGGATTCATAGTAGGAGGCTGAGCGGGACATATTGAAGGTCACCATGCACTGATACTGATGCCAGATATTGACCATCCGTGTGAATTCATTTTCCGGCGTGACGGCCGAGAAGGTGGAGAGGAGGTCATCCCAGTAAGCTTTGAGCGCTGCAAATGCAGCATCGACCTGCTCGTCAGTCGAATACCTGGAGATGAGCTCTCTTGCCGGTTCTTTATTGACGACTCCCAGGGACTCCCATTTCTGATCTCTCGGGACTTCCACATAGCCGAGCAGGAAGATAAAGGATTTTTCTTCGCCGGCAGAAAGAGTCAGATCCAACTCGTGGGCTCCGATCGGTGACCAGCCGCTGGCTTTTTTATTGTTCAGCTTTCCGGTAATGACCGCCTCCGGAGCATGGGGGCCGCCGTAGACGCCCAGGAAACTGTCGCGGTCAGTATCGTAAGCATCGCAGGGGGCGTTCACCGTAAAGATCGCGTAGTGGTTCCTGCGCTCGCGATACTCTGTCTTGTGGTAGATCGTGGATCCGTCGATCTCTACTTCGCCGGTGCTGTAGTTCCTCTGGAAGTTCGTCATGTCGTCCATTGCGTTCCAGAGACAGAACTCCACGTAGGAGAAGAGCTTGAAGCTTCGGGAGACCGAATCTTCGTTCCGGACTCTGACCCGAAGGACTTCCGCGGCGTCGCCGATTGGCACGAACGCGGTGACTTCGGCGGAGAGCTTATTCTTGCTGCCCTTAATGACGGTGTAGCCCATGCCGTGACGGCAGGAGTAGGTGTCGAGCTCTGTCTGCGTCGGCTGCCAGCCGGGGTTCCAGATCGTATCTCCGTCCTTAATATAGAAATAGTGCCCGTTGGAATCCTTTGGCGTATTGTTGTAGCGGAATCTGGTGAGTCGGAGAAGCTTGGCGTCTTTGTAGAAGCTGTAACCGCCTCCGGTGTTGGATATGAGTGTGAAGAATTCTTCGCATCCCAGATAATTGATCCAGGGGAGAGGGGTCCTTGGCGTGGTAATGACGTATTCTTTATTCCTGTCGTCAAAATAACCGTATTTCATGGCAATCTCCTTATTGTGATGATAGGTATACCTGACCATATCTGGCGCCTTATGCTAAAGGACCAGTTAAAAACAACTTTGTTTATGGACAATATAATTGATAATAACGAAAAATGCAATATGGTTTTCGCAGTTTTGAAAGAAAAAATACGAAACCGATAGTAATAACAATTTTGCTGGTTAAGCTTAATTTTCAGAACAACTGTGAAAAATGCACATATTTAAGACTGATGAGTAAGTAAAAATGACAAAAAAGACACCAATTTGATATTTGGTATTGACAAAAGCGGTGAATGGGATATGATGGAGTTACGAAAACGATTAAGGTAGTTCAGAAAAGGGGACGCACCATGGTTTCGTTAAAAGATATCGCGGCAGCCTGCGGAGTTTCCGTGGCAACAGTGAGTAAGGCTTTAAACAACCAGAGCGATATCAGCGAAGCCCGAAGAGCTCAGATCAGGAAGACGGCCAATGAAATGGGTTATCTGCCAAACATGGCAGCGAGAGCACTGAAGACGAAGGCGACGCATGATATCGGAGTTCTATTTGCGGACGGACACCGAAGCGGATTGACACACCCGTTTTTTTCGGAAGTCCTTGAGGGACTCAGGGTCCGGGCAGAGAGCCAGGGATACGATATAACGTTCATCAACATGCAGCTGCAGAAAAAGAAAGTGACTTATCTGGAGCACTGCAAGTACAGAAATGTGGACGGCGTGGTCATCGCCTGTGTGGATTTCACCCAGCCGGAAGTTCTGGAACTGGTCAACTCAAGTATCCCGGTCGTCACGATCGACCATGTTTTTGACCGGTGCGCGACAATTTCTTCCAACAATCAGAAGGGAATTCAGGAGCTGGTCAGATACGCTGTCTCGCTCGGACATAAGCGGATCGCCTACATTCACGGCAAATCTTCCTCAGTCACCGATGACCGGATCGCCGGATTTTTCGGCACGATGGAGGAAGCAGGCCTGGAAGTCCCGGAGGAGTACGTGCTGGAGGTGGCTTACCTCGATGACGAGGCCGCCGGTGAGGCAACTCGAAAGCTGCTTGCTCTTAAGAGAAGGCCGACCTGCATTTTGTATCCGGATGACTACTCGTGCATAGGCGGTATGAACGCCATACGGGACGCAGGGCTTTCGATCCCGGAAGATATATCGGTAGCCGGGTATGACGGAGTGACGATCGGGAGGCTCCTGAGTCCGAAGCTGACGACGTATTCTCAGAACATGAGAGGAATCGGTGAGGCGGCGGCCAGCAAGATCATTGAACTCATCGAAAAGCCGCGGACGACGCTCAAGGATAACACAGTGCTCGACGGATACCTGGTGGAGGGTGAGACGATAAGCGCGGTCAATTAGTTAACATTTGCATTCTATGCAATGAAAATAGTTTACAAACCATAATTTAAACAGGAGGGAATCCAAAATGAAGAAAAAATGGCTTGCACTTGCATTATCAGCAGCAATGGTTACAGGTCTGGCAGCCTGCGGCGGTTCATCAGCTCCCGCACCGGCAGCAGAACCGGCAGGCGGAGAGTCGACAGCAGCAGTGGAAACGGCAGCAGAACCGGCAGGTGGTGAAGGATCAGTCCTCAATGTCCAGGTATGGAACGAGGAATTCATCAACCGCGTCGCAGATCACTATCCGGGATATGAGAAAATCGACGCTACGACCGGTAAGATCGGCGATGTAACTGTCAAGTTCACTATCACAGCGACCAAGGACAACGCATATCAGAATAACCTGGATGCACTGCTTCCGGGCAACGCGGACGCAGCAGCTGATGACAAGGTAGACTTATTCCTGGTAGAAGCTGACTACGCTCTCAAGTATGTAGATGCCGATGTTGACGTAGCTATGCCGCTTTCAGAGCTGGGCATCACAGACGCTGATCTTGATCAGCAGTATCAGTACACCAAGGATGTTGTTACAGATGCCAACGGCGAGCTTCGCGGCGCTTCATGGCAGGCATGCTCCGCCGGTCTCATCTATAACAGAAAGCTTGCTCAGGAGGTTCTCGGCGTATCAGAGCCGGAAGAAGTCCAGGAATTCGTAAAAGATTGGGATACATTTAACGAGACAGCTGCCAAGATGAAGGAGAAAGGCTACAACATCACATCGACTGTCAATGACACATACCGTGTATATTCCAACAACGTATCCGCACCGTGGGTAGTTGACGGTAAGGTCGCGATCGACCCGAACATTGAGAAGTGGGTAGAGGACTCCAAGGCTCTCGTAGATGCAGGCGAGACAACAACGAACGACCTATGGTCCGATGACTGGAGCAAGGGCTTCTTTGAAGAGTCTCCGGTATTTTGCTACTTCGGACCGGCATGGCTCATCAACTTCTCCATGCATGCTGATGAAGACGGTTCCGTAGGCAAGGCAGGCGGTTGGGGCCTCACAACCGGACCGCAGGGTTACTACTGGGGCGGCACATGGATCTGCGCAGCTCGCGGCACAGACAACCCGACACTCGTAAAAGACATCATTCTCACAATGACAACAGATGAAGCTGTTCTTGAAGACATCGCTGTTAAGGATTCCGACTGTGTCAACAATAAGGAAGTCCTTGCAAAACTTGCCGGCGATGAGAGCTTCGGCAATGATATCCTCGGCGGCCAGAATCCGTACGCTATGCTCGCAGAAGGCGCTGAGCTTGTAGACATGAGCAACATCTCCATCTACGATCAGGGCTGCAACGAAGAATTCCAGAGGGCTATGAGAAACTACTTCGAAGGCAACGCTACATATGATGAAGCTCTGGCTCAGTTCAACACAGCAGTTGTTGAAAAGTATCCGGAACTTGGCTGATACTCTCTTTCAGTAATCATTACAGGATAATAACGGGGTGTCTGTCCGCGGATGCGGGCAGACACCTTTCTCAAAGATATTGTTTTCAGGATCGGCAGAGTTTTTCCGATATAGGGGGCGCCTGACCGGAAGGACGCTGCGGATCCTGAAAGAGGAACTATGGTATTAGGAGGAAACGTAATGGGCAGCAAGAAAAAGAGCGCGGTCATGGGGTATACAAAGTGGGGCTATATCTTCCTTATACCCTTCGCGGCAGTATTCATCGTCTTTCAGCTGATACCGCTGGCAAGCACTATTTACAACAGTCTGTTCGAAAATTATATGTCAGGCCTTAAGCATATCGGGCCGAATTTCATCGGCTTGGCCAACTACACTAAGCTGTTCACGAGCGGCGATTTTATGAAGTATTTCAAGAATACGATGATCATGTGGATCCTGGGTTTTGTGCCCCAAATCCTCGTATCCCTGCTCCTCGGAGCCTGGTTCACCGATCCGTCACTCAGGCTGAAAGGACAAAGAGTATTCAAGACAGTCATCTATCTGCCGAACCTGATCATGGCTTCCGCCTTTGCGATGCTGTTTTTCACACTGTTCGCGGATACAGGCCCGGTCAATTCCATTCTGGTGAATATGCATGTATTTGCAAAGCCGTTCAAGTTCATGTCCAATATCTGGAGTGTCCGCGGACTTGTGGCTTTTATGAATTTCCTGATGTGGTTCGGCAACACGACGATCCTTCTCATGGCAGGCATGATGGGTATTGACACGAACCTCTTTGAGGCGGCCCAGGTCGACGGGGCGACTGCGACGCAGATCTTCTTCAAGATTACCCTGCCGCTGCTGAGACCGATCCTGATCTATGTCATGGTCACGTCACTGATCGGCGGTCTTCAGATGTTCGATGTCCCGCAGATCCTGACCGACGGCAGCGGCGATCCGGTGCGGTCGTCCATGACCCTGATCATGTACCTTAACAAGCATCTGTACAGTAAGAATTTCGGTTTGGCTGGCGCGCTCTCCGTGATACTTCTGATTATCACGGGCATACTCAGTATGATTATTTTCAAAGCAACCGCCCAGCCGGAGAACAACTAAGGAAAGGAGGATATCGCAATGAATGCAAATAAATCAAACGGTGTCAGCATCGGC